>JAQVER010000079.1 GCA_028697885.1 Desulfocapsaceae bacterium | reverse complement strand
CAGATCCGGAAATATTTACGGAAACAACAGTTTATGATTATGAGACTATCAATAACAGATTACGGGAACTTGCTTATCTGAATAAAGAAATTCGTATTGATATAAAAGATGAAAGATCAGGTGCTGAAGACACTTTTTATGCCGAAGGAGGTATAAAATCGTATGTTGAATATCTGAATAGGAAAAGAACTCCCATTACCCCTGAACCCATTTATGTCTTTGGTGAAAAAGATATGGTTCAGGTTGAATTGGCCTTTCAATATTTTGATGGATATACCGAAAGACTTTTTTCTTTTGTAAATAATATAAATACACGGGAAGGGGGCACGCATGTGGCAGGATTTCGTGCTGCACTCACTAAATGTATCAATAGATATGCAAGTGACGATATTATTCCCAAAAATTTAAAAGAAAAAATGAGCGGAGAGGATATGCGGGAAGGTCTTACCTGCGTTATCTCCGTTCGTGTACCCGACCCTCAGTTCGAAGGACAGACCAAAACTAAACTTGGAAATTCCGAGGTAAAGTCCATTGTTGAATCTGTCTGCTCTGAAAAATTAACTATATTTCTGGAACAAAATCCCCAGGAAGCCAAAAAAATCCTCATCAAGGTGGTTGAAGCGTCACGGGCCAGAGAAGCGGCTAAAAGGGCTAGAGACCTGTCGAGGAAAAAAGGGTCAACTAGCCTGCTTATGGCCGGAAAACTGGCAGAATGTCAGGAAAAAGATCCCAGCAAACGGGAAATATTCATAGTTGAGGGTGATTCTGCCGGCGGTTCGGCAAAACAGGGGAGGGATAGATCTGTCCAGGCCATTCTTCCTCTGCGCGGTAAGATTATGAATGTGGAAAAAGCTCGTTTTGATCGTATATTGAGCAGTGAGGAAATAAAAAATCTTATTGGTGCCTTGGGGTGCGGTATAGGAAAAGATGAATTTGATGCAGAAAAATTGCGTTATCACAAAGTAATAATAATGACAGATGCGGATGTGGATGGTGCTCACATCCGTACCCTTTTGCTTACTTTTTTTTACCGCCAGATGTTACCCCTTGTGGAAGGTGGTTTTGTTTATATAGGCCAACCCCCTTTATACAGACTAGGAAAGGGAAAAAAGGAAAAATATTTTTTAGAAGATGAAGATTTAAATAACCATCTTTTTCAGGAAGCAAGCCAAATAATTGAGATTCATACTGAGGGAACAGAGGATAAGGAACTGATAGGCGATGTTCTCGTAGAAAAATTACAAAAACTTTCAGTATATCAAAAAATTGTTACCTATCTTGACAGGATGAATATATGGGAAGATATGCTCTATTTTCTCCTTGAAAATGATGTGCATTCGGCAGATCAATTTGCTGATGAGTCTTTTTTAAAAGGTCTTATTGATAAGCTTTCCAGTGAAGAACTGATCATTAGCCCTATTCGTTCCTGTCGCTGGCGACCAACATGTTATGAGGTAGATATTGCCATAAGAGGAAAAGCCCATATTTTCATAACCCTGGGACCCAATATCCCCCTTATTAATGAGTACCGACATGCAATTGAATTGTTCCCCTCTGTGCGGGCCTATTTAAAGAGAACGTTTGTCATTGTCAGGAAATCCAGTAGCGGTCAAGACAAAGGTACTCATGTTAATGGCTGGAGTGAAATGCTGCAAACTGTACGCAGTGAAACATTTAAAGGAAGTCATCTTCAACGGTATAAAGGTCTTGGAGAGATGAATCCTGAACAGCTCTGGGATACGACAATGAATCCGGAAAACAGGGTTCTGGTGCAGGTAACTATCAACGATGCCGAACAGGCGGATGATATGTTTACCACCCTTATGGGAGATAAGGTGGAACCTCGGAGAGACTTCATCCAGAGCCATGCCCTGGAGGTAACTTCTCTGGATATTTAACATGTGGCACCTTAAGGGAATGAATTATAAATTTTAATTCATTCCATGATGACAAATCCAATTCGCATTTGTTGTGAATCCATCAATGTTTACAAAATAGAATTTTATGAATACGGAAGAAAACAATCAAGAGAAATACCCGACCATATCCATCGAAAAGGAGATGCAAAAATCCTATCTTGCCTATGCCATGAGTGTCATTATAGGCAGGGCCCTGCCGGATATACGGGATGGGCTTAAACCTGTGCATCGTCGGGCTCTTTTTGCCATGCGGGAACTTGGTGTTTTTTATAACAGACCGTATGTGAAATCAGCGCGTATTGTCGGTGATGTCATCGGTAAATATCATCCCCATGGTGATACTGCTGCCTATGATACCATAGTCCGCATGGCCCAGGATTTTTCCATGCGCTATCCCTTGGTTGATGGTCAGGGAAACTTTGGATCCATGGATGGTGATTCACCAGCGGCCATGCGTTATACCGAGGCCAGGATGACCCGGATAGACCGTGAGATCGTAGCTGATCTGGAAAAGGAAACAGTAGATTTTGTCCCGACCTACGATAATTCCATGACAGAACCTTCTGTCATGCCCAGTAAAATACCAACGCTCCTGATAAACGGTTCTTCTGGTATTGCCGTTGGTATGGCAACCAATATTCCACCGCATAATCTTACCGAGGTCATGGATGGATTGCTTGCCCTGGTGGATAATCCCGATATTACGGTTCATGAACTGATCACCCATATTACCGGGCCGGATTTTCCTACCGGGGCACTTATCTGTGGTCGTTCAGGCATTAGAGAGGCCTATGAAACCGGTCGTGGCAGTATTTTAATGCGCTCTCTAACCCATATTGAAAAGATGAAGGATGGGAAGCGTGAGGCTATCATTATTACTGAAATTCCCTATCAACAGAATAAGGCAACCCTTGTTGAAAAAATTGCCATTCTGGTGAAGGAAAAAAAGATAAGCTCCATTTCAGAAGTCCGTGATGAATCGGACAGACACGGAACGCGTATCGTTCTGGAGTTGAAAAAGGATGAGATAGCGGAGATTGTTATTAATCAGCTCCATAAAATGACTCCCCTACAGCGTTCATTCGGTATCATTTTATTGGCCATTGTCAATAACAGACCAGAGGTTTTAAATCTTAAACAGATACTGGAACATTTTGTCCTTCATCGGAAGACCATAGTTTACAGGCGAACGGCCTTCGAGTTGAATAAGGCTCAAGAAAGAGCCCATCTGCTGGAGGGGCTCAAGATTGCCATTACCAACCTTGATGAGGTTGTGCAGTTAATACGTGCTTCCCAAAATGGAGTGGAGGCCAAAGAGGAGTTGATCAAACGTTTTGAATTTTCTGAAATTCAGGCCCAGTCCATATTGGATATGCGACTGCAGCGTCTTACTGGGTTGGAACGAGAGAAGATCATAAGCGATTACAATGAAGTCATTCTGGAAATAGACAGGCTGGTAAAGATACTGAGTGATGAAGCACTGGTCATGCAGATTATTCGTGATGAATTCGTTGAAATTAAAGAGACTTATGGTGATGAGAGACGAACAGAGATCGTTGATGCAGTAGATGAAATATTACCCGAAGATATGATTTTACCCGAGGATATGGCCGTTACCGTTACCCATTCAGGGTATATAAAACGCAATCCTGTAAATCAGTACCGATCACAGCACCGAGGAGGGAAAGGGGTTCGTGGTGTGACTAATATTGATGAAGATTTTGTCACTAATTTGTATGTGGCTTCGACTTTGGATACCTTTCTCTTTTTCACTAATCACGGAAAAATTTTCTGGCGTAAGGTTTACAATCTGCCAATGGCAAGCCGTACTGCCCGTGGTAAGGCCATTGTTAATCTTCTTGAGCTGGCTGAAGGGGAGAAGGTTGCAGCTATTCTGCCCATCTCTGATATAGCAGACAAGGGTGGAGAAAAAACCATTCTGATGGTTACCCGATCCGGAAGGGTGAAAAAAACCAGCCTGCAGGAGTTCAGCAAGCCGTTGAAAAGAGGGAAAAGGGCGCTGACCATCAAAGAAGGGGATGAGATTATCGCTGCCCATATCCTGAATGGGGATGATACTGTTCTTCTTATCTCTTCCAGGGGTATATCCATCCGTTTTCATGAGTCCGATATTCGTACCATGGGCCGGACAGCGGCTGGCGTTAATGGAATTAATCTTGCCGAAGGTGATTTTCTGGTTGGGGCTATTGTAATTTCCTCAGAGACTTCTATCTTGACGGTCACTGAAAATGGATACGGCAAAAGAAGTCCGGTTAATGAGTATCGTATTCAGCGAAGGGGCGGAAAGGGAATCTTTGCCATTAAGGCCAGTGAGCGTAATGGTGCTGTAATCGGCGCCATGCAGGTAGATAATGAGAGCGAGGTTATCCTCATTGCTGATTCTGGAAAGATGATTCGTATGCCACTGGAAAATTTGCGGGTTATTGGCCGAACAACTCAAGGTGTTCGCCTTATCAACCTGGAAGAAGGGGAAAAGGTTGTTGCCATGGATATTGTGGCCCGCGATGAATCTGATGACGAGGAGTCAACAGGTAATGAATCTATAGATGAATAATAATTTAAAAATAGCAGTAATCGGGGCTGGTTCATGGGGTACGGCCATTGCCGGGATTCTTTCTGCTAAAGGCTATCACACAACCCTGTGGGGCCATCATCCCGAACATGTGGCTGTTTTAAATAGTGATAGGGAGAACAAAAAATATCTTCCTGGATATCACTTTGCGGATGCCCTGCACCCAACCGCTGATCTGGCTGTTGCCGTCAGCGGTTGCACAACCGTCTGTATGGTTGTGCCCTCCCATGGATTTCGGAAGGTTTTTGAGGACGTTGCTCCCTTTCTGGAAGATGGATGTAGCGTCGTTTCGGCAGTAAAAGGTATTGAAAACAAGTCCCTTCTGACCATGACTCAGGTGATGATCGAGATTTTGGGAACAAGGGGTGAAAAAGATATCTCACTTGCAGTTCTTTCTGGACCCTCTTTTGCGAAAGAAGTAGCTTTGAATATGCCTACAGCCGTGACAATTGGATGTAAACAGATAGAAAAAGCCAAGCAATTACAACGTATCTTTGGCACAGAGCGGTTTCGGGTCTATGCCAGCAGTGATGTGATAGGACTTGAGATAAGCGCAGCTTTGAAAAATATCGTAGCCATTGCCGCAGGGATCAGTGATGGGATTGGTTATGGACTCAACAGTCGAGCGGCACTTATTACCAGGGGGCTAGTAGAAATAAAAAGACTTGGAGTAAAAATGGGTGCGGACCCCCTCACCTTTTTTGGTTTGAGTGGACTTGGTGATCTTGTACTCACCTGTACTGGAGATTTGAGTCGTAATCGAACAGTGGGACTTAAACTGGGACAGGGAAAAAAATTATCTGCCATTCTTGGAGAGATGGAAATGGTGGCTGAAGGGGTTAAAACGACCCAATCTGTTTATGATCTAGCCAAACGACTTGATGTCGATATGCCTATATTGGAACAGGTGTATCAAATACTGTATAAAGATAAGGATTGTTCAGCTGCCGTTATGGATCTTCTGACCAGAGATTTGAAAATTGAGTGATCGATACTTTATTGTACTGCCTTTATTTTGACCAATCATTGTGTTCAAATTCACGATGATCTGGTTTTGGTGGTTTTTCTTCCAATAATCGTTGAGTAAGCCATTTAAGTACTTGGGGAAACTCTTCTTTTAAATCGGCAAGAGCTCTTCCACGATGACTTACCTTGTTTTTTTCTTCCATTGTGCATTCAGCAAAGGTTTTCCCTAAATCCTCAAAGTAGAAAATGGGGTCGTAACCAAAACCGCTTTTACCCCTTCGTTCCTCCAATAGAGTACCTTCACAGGTTCCTTCGTAGGTCAATGCCGGTCCAGACGGTACTGCTATAGAAAGTACGCAATGAAAGGCTGCCTTCCTATTCTTTATCCCGTGCATTTCGTGCAGCAGTTTATCAACATTTTCCGCGTCCGTTGCATTTTCCCCAGCATACCTTGCTGAATAGACCCCAGGGGCTCCATTTAGAGCCTCCACAGCAAGTCCTGAATCATCGGCAATAGCAGGAAAACCGAGTATTTTGGCCGTATGAATGGCTTTTTTGTACGCATTTTCATCAAAGGTGGCACCATCCTCAATGGCCTCAGGCAGAGGACCAAAGTCGGCCAGTGATCGAATTTCAATAGGAAAGTCCTTTAGCATTTCTTGGAATTCTTTCACCTTGTTTTTATTCGTTGTGGCAAGAATCAGGATGGTAGTCATGGTGCATTTCTCTTCTTAGAATTTGATTTTTTCAGCATTCTTTTTGAATGCTTTATCGTAACGCTCTTGTTCACTATATATACATCCACAGTATGGCTGTCGATATAAATCCATTGCAATGGCCTGATCTATCCCCTCTTGCCACCCTTCTCTGAAGTCTTCATAGTAAAAATCTATATCATGTTTTATTGCCAGCTTTTCACCAATTTTACGAATGCGTCCATGGTCCTGATATTTACTGTATAAGAGTGTGGTTGAAAAGGCGTCATATCCTTGATATTTCGCCTTCTGAGCCACGATTTCCAGGCGCATGGCGTAACAGAGTGGACATCGTTGCTGTTCATGAAAAACAACCTTTCTCAGGTATTCTGTAAGTCCATATCCGGTTTCTATCTCCACCTTTAAATGGCTTATCTCTGCAAGTTGTTGCACAGCCTCTATTCGCTTTTTAAATTCACGGTATGGATGAATGTTGGGATTATAAAAATAACCGTTGACGGCTATCCCCTCCTTGCGCAATTGGGCCAATGGATATGCTGTGCATGGACCACAACAGATATGAAGAAAGAGATTCATTTTTTTAAAATTTTAAATTTTTTGGGGTCAATATTATACTGATGAATCTTATAATTGATAATCCTCAAACTTGTATTTAGGGATTTTGCTGTTTTTGTCTGGTTTCCATTATGATGTTTCAGGCTTTCGATAATCAGCTCTTTTTCAAAGTTTTCCACTGATCCGGCCAATGATAACAAGTTGTTTAATTTACTTGAATCTGATGTCTGCAGGGTTGGAGGCAGATGAACACTTTTTATAGATTCATCATCACAGATCAGGACAGCTCTTTCCATACAGTTCTGCAGTTCCCGTACATTTCCTGGCCAGTGATACTGGATAAGCATATCTATTGCTGAGGTAGAGATTCGTTTAATAGTTTTTTTATTTTCGCGGGCATATTTTTCTAAAAAGTATTCTGCCAGCAGAAGTATATCGGTGCGCCTTTCTCGCAGGGGGGGCATATAAATCGGGAAGACATTGAGACGATAATAAAGATCTTCTCTGAAACTTCCCTCCTTTACTGCCCGTTCCAGGTCTTTGTTCGTGGCGGCCACCAACCGTACGTCGCATTGTATAGTACGTGTTGACCCTAAACGTTGGAAGTTTCTTTCCTGGACCACATTGAGAAGCTTTACCTGTACAGATGGGCTTATTTCGCCAATTTCGTCCAGGAAGAGAGTTCCCCCTTCAGCTTGCTCAAATCGTCCAATCCTGCGCTCTGTAGCCCCTGTAAATGCCCCTTTTTCATGTCCGAAGAGTTCGCTTTCAAGAAGTGTTTCCGGAAGTGCAGAACAATTCACCACCAGGAATGATTTGTTTTTCCGATGGCTGTTATAATGAAGGGATTTGGCAACCAGGGTTTTTCCGGTCCCCGATTCGCCGCGCAGGAGGACGGTGGCGTTGGAATCGACTACTCGATGCACCATATCATACACTTCTTGCATCTTGTTTGAGTTGCCGATAATATTGTTGATTTTGTTTTTTTCTGAAAGCTCCCGTTTAAGTTTCAGGTTCTCTAAGCGTAATTTTTCTTGTTCCCGGTTTACAATCTGAATTCTTCTGGTGGTTTGACCAATGAGTCCACTGAGGACAATTAATAAACGTAAGTCCGCATCAGCCTGATGATTCAGGCCTTCTTTGTACATGCGGTCAACGCTTAGAGAACCAATGATTTGTTGCTTATCTCTGATCGGGACACAGAGAAATGATTTGTTTTTATGGGTAATTTCTCCCCTTGCCCCTGTTTTGTTGAGGAAAAGGGGTTCGTTGGCAATATGTGGTACAATTATTGGCTCTCCCGTAGCTACCACTCTGCCGGTAATTCCTTCACCAAGCACATATTGCCCTCGTTTTTTACTTTCTGCGGTGAGTCCGTGTGCCACTTCTATTTCCAGTTTTCCGGTAAAAGGGTTGATAATCGTGATTGTCCCATTTTCCATGGATTTTAGATCGGCCAAGGTTTTCATGATTTTTTCCAGGCAATCACTCAAGTTAAGTGCTGTGGCAAGTGCCTTGGTTATTTCATAGAGGCAGGTTAAGTCTTGAAGTTCCTCAGAAATGTTTTTTTGATCCTGCATAGTGATAGTTTTTTATTGATTGTGGAGGATGTGGGTGGATAAGGGATTGCTAATCTTTTTAATAATTAGTTTATAACAGAAAATGAGATTTTTGCCGACATGATATTACAAATTTGTTTTTTTGTAAGGTATTGATTCTGGCAGATGTTGACAGTTTTTTGTTCAGATGGTAAAAGAGCACTCAATGATGGAGGAATGGCCGAGTGGTTGAAGGCGGCGGTCTTGAAAACCGTTGTACGAAAGTACCGTGGGTTCGAATCCTACTTCCTCCGCCATTTTACATTGGAGAGGTGACCGAGAGGCCGATGGTGCTCGCCTGCTAAGCGAGTGTGGGGGTTAAACTCCACCGAGGGTTCGAATCCCTCCTTCTCCGCCAATGCCAAAAAACCCCTTTTAAGTTCTTAACTTAAAAGGGGTTTTTGCTTTTACTATAGTATGCTTTTTGTGATTTTGGGTCGGGCTAAAATCCCCATACCAGTGTTTTTTCAATCCACCCTTCTAATCCTGATTCATGTTTTACCTTGACCCATCCTTTTTTCTGTTCCTTTTTTTCAAAGACTACACCGTAATAGGCTTTTCCCACGACAGAGTATTTGGTTCCCGGGCCACTGCGGATGTTAATTTTTTTATTTTTCCCTTTGTTCACTTTAACAATGACATGTGGTTCATTGTTCAGCATGGAAGCGTTGACCCATCCTTTATCATTTTCAAAGTCTTGAACTTTTGTCCATTTTCCTTTTTTGGAAAGAATCCTTACTGGAAAACCATTCCCAAGCTCCCATTTCACACTGTATTGTTCACCTGGTCCGGTTCGTAGACTTACTTTCTCGCCACTTGTACTTTTCATTTCTGCAAATGAGATTGCAGGTATCACCAGAAGTAAAATAATTGTTGTACAAAGTATTGTTTTAATTTTGCTTAGCATTTTACTGTTATAGTGAATTTGAGATTTATTGGTCTTCGTATAAATGGATCATTCAGGATTTTATTAAATTTTTATGATTGTAAAGTATCAATTTTAGGTACTCTTGTTTTTTTAAGAGGAAGTGAGAGTGGTAATCCTGCACAATGTATTGATATGGCATCAAACTTACACGCTTCCGTCATACAGCGCATGCAAAGAATGCATTCCGGACTGTCAACGTTTTTATTGAATTGAATTCCCATGGGACATACATGGAGACAGGCACCGCATTCTGTGCAATTTTTTTTGTTCAGGCGTAGTTGGAGTATGCTTATTTTGTTAAACATGCCGTAGAAGGCACCTAGCGGACATGTTGTTTTACAAAATGGACGGCTTGAAAAGAGACTCCAGGTAAAGAAGCAAAACAGCCAAAATAGTTTATTATAAAAAAGATATCCTACAGTTGCCCTGAGATCCGGTTGTAAAATGAGCATGGGGATTCCCGCTTCAATGGTACCTGCTGGGCAAACAAATTTGCAGAACCATGGTTTACCTATACCCCATTGGTCCGTTAGTATAAGTGGAAACAAAATAACAAAGAAAATAAGCATTAAATACTTTATATAGTTTAAGTACTTAGGTATTTGAAATTTTTTCCAGGAAGGAATTTTGTATAGGAGATCTTGTAAAAATCCAAAAGGGCAAAGCCAGCCACAGGTTAATCTTCCTGTTAATGATGCTATTATTCCTATAGTTCCAAAAACATATGAACCGAAGTAATAGGATCCAGTTTCAATGGAAAAACGTATTCCAAGGAGTAATTGCTGAATTGCGCCAATGGGGCAGTATGTGGTTGATGCTGGACAGGAGTAGCAATTTAGTCCTGGGGAACAGAGTGCTTTTAATGGTCCTTGATAGATGTTTTTTGTCCATGGAAAAAGAAGATACCCATTAGTTATCAGTGTAAAAGTAAGTTGTATGAATTTTCTTAATGTTTCCATGAGATTATAAATAATAACTATGATGAGGACTTCTTATGACCGAGCTGTTATTTTTTCTCTTTCAGAATGAGAGGTTTGATTTGCATAGAAAACTTTCTACCACCTACCCTATTCCTATGCACGACAGGCAGATATTCCATGCTTGCTCCAAAACTCTTTGTGGTTCGTTCAGTGCAATTCCAGTTAGAAAAAGAATGAGGAAAAATATCAGCGGAATGAATCGGTAGATTGGTATGGATTTTTTTTTAGTCATGGTTGTTTGTCTTCCTGCAAGACATACCGGCCTATAATTGATTGAGTCTTCTCACCAATTTTCACTTTCTTGTCTCTTCGGTCGTCGATGGTGATTTGGGTTACTACTCGTACAGCCCCCTCATCAAATGGGCTTTCATAGAGTGCGATCACCAGCTTGAGAAGCTCTGTTGCCTCACCCTCAATTAAGGTCCCCATGTCGTTGAGCATAAAAGTTGCACCCATATCCGTCAGCCGTTTCTGAATTGTTAGAACATAGTCTCCAAGATTTGGCGTTGAGGTTCCTATGGGAATTATAGTGAGTTGTAGTAATGCCATTTTGTTCTTTTGTTTTAGGTTGTTGTCTTGTTTCCTGCGATCAGCTCTATGACTCTTTCCAGGTCATCCAGTGAGTAGTATTCGATTTCAATCTTACCGCGAGTTCCACTTTGTGAGATTGTAACTTTTGAATGCAGGACATTGGTAAGTTGATTTGTTAGGGCTGTACAGTAGGATTGAGAAAGTTCAACCGACTGAGATGGCTGGTTGGTCAAAATAGACGGTTTTCCTGTCCCTTTTGTTTTGCGGATACTTTTCTCTGTTTGCCGTACGGAGAGATTTTTTTGAATAATTTGATCGCGCAAGTTTTGAAGCTCTGTCGGGTTATCAAGAATCCTTAACAGAACCCGAGCGTGTCCTTCCGTGAGGGCTCCCTGTTCCAGATCATTTTTGATATATCCTGGAAGTTGTAGTAATCTCAGTATGTTAGTTATTGTTGATCGTTTCTTCCCCACCCTTTGCGCTGCTTGCTCTTGGGTATAGTTAAATGTTTCTATGAGTTTGTTATAGGCCTCAGCTTCTTCAATAACATTCAGGTCTTTTCGTTGGATATTTTCAATGAGCGCTAGTTCTAGCAGGGAATCATCGTTCTCAACGACTCGGACTATAACGGGGATTTTTTTTAATCCTGCTCGTTGAGAGGCTCTTAAACGTCTTTCTCCTGCGATTAATTGATAATAGCCGTTATGTTGATTTGTTACGACAAGGGGCTGGATGACTCCATGTTCTTCGATGGATTGAGTGAGTTCCTCTAATCCCTGCTCTTCAAAATAGCTTCTTGGTTGATGTTTATTGGGAATGATTTTATCGATATCACACTCGAAAAATTTTTCATCTTCATCTTCCTGGGCAAAAAGGAGGCCAACGCCCTGCCCTAAACCAGTTTTTTTTACTGACATACATTAAGCCTCTGTTGTTTAAGAAATTCACTGGCCAAGTTCATATATGCTATTGCCCCACTTGAGCGGATATCATATTCAACAATGGTTTGACCGTGACTTGGACACTCGCTGAGCCTTACGTTTCTCGGGATAACTGTCTTGAAGACCTGATCGCCAAAATGCTTAGCAACTTCTTCGGCCACTTGATAGGTTAGTTTGTTGCGTTTGTCATACATTGTGAGTAAAAGCCCTTCAATAAATAGCTCTTCATTAAAAGCCTTTTTAACGGCTCTGATTGTTTTCACAAGTTGTGCCAACCCCTCCATTGCATAGTATTCGCATTGCATGGGGATCAATACTGAATGTGCTGCCGTTAACCCGTTAATAGTCAACAAGCCAAGGGATGGCGGGCAATCTATCAATATATAATCAAATCTATTGCTAACAGTCTGCAGTATTTTTTTGAGAATTAATTCTCTCTTTTCCATGGAAATGAGTTCTATCTCGGCCGCAACCAGGTCTATGTTTGCAGGGGCGACAACCAGATTGGTCAATTGGGTTTTTATAAGAACATCTGTGAGTGGAACTCCTCCGGTATAGCTGTGATAGAGATGTTGCTTAAGGGCGTTTATGTTGATCCCCAGACCGCTTGAGGCATTTCCTTGGGGGTCGGAATCTATGAGTAGCACTTTTTTTCTTTTTTTGGCCAATGCTGCGGCCAAATTAACCGCGGAGGTCGTTTTCCCCACCCCTCCCTTTTGGTTGGCGATTGCAATTATTTTGGCTTCTTTCGTTTGCTCCATCTTTCCCACCCTTTTATATTTTTTTGGGGAATTTGTACTTATAACTAGTGGTTTTATACCAATTTTCAATCCTCAACAATAAAAAAGTGCACAATTGGTCTGTTGACTTCGGAGCTGCTGTTGTTGTTTGTTTGCTTTTTGGTACTGCATTCGATACATTAAGTAAGATATCTCGCTTGTGATTTTATTATTATTGTTTCACGTGAAACATATGGAAAGGTAAGGTTGGATTATGAAATGTGATTTTTTGATTATTGGTAGTGGGATAGCTGGCCTCTCTTTCGCCTTGCGGGTGGCTCAACTGGGTTCGGTGGTGATTGTAACCAAAAAGAGTGAGATTGATACGGCGACAAACCTTGCTCAAGGGGGGATTGCAGCGGTATTGTCAGACCATGATTCAAAAAAGAATCATATTGAAGATACAGTTATAAGCGGAGCAGGTTTGTGTGATAAAGATGTGGTTGCTCTTGTTGTGGAAAATGGGCCGGAGAGAGTAAGGGAGTTGATGGCACTTGGGGTGGATTTTGTTAAAGATGCACGAGATTCATCAGGGCTGGATTTGGGTCGGGAGGGTGGACACTCTGAGCGGAGGGTGGCGCATGCCCATGATTTCACGGGTAGAGAAATTGAGCGTGCCTTGTTGGTAAAGGTGAAACAGAATGCCAAAATACAAATATTAGAAAACCATAGGGCGATAGATCTGCTCATGGTGGATGATGCTAGTGAGACGGAAAAAAAAGGAACATATTGTGCTGGTGCCTATGTACTGACCGAGGAACAGAATGTTAAAACCTTTCAGGCTAAAGTTACTATCCTCTGTACAGGTGGAACGGGCAAGGTGTATCTGTACACGACTAATCCTGATATTGCTACCGGAGATGGGTTGGCAATGGCATTCAGGGCGGGGGCGGTGATGGCGAATATGGAGTTTGTTCAATTTCATCCTACCTGCCTTTATCATCCGAAGGCGAAAAATTTTTTAATCTCGGAGGCAGTACGGGGGGAAGGAGCTATTCTTGTAGATCGGGACGGGCGGCCATTCATGGAAAAATATGACAGTCGTAAAGATCTTGCTACCCGAGATACCGTGGCCAGGGCGATAGATAAAGAAATGAAAGAGAGTGGCGTCGACTGTGTTTTTCTTGATATTACCCATAAAGATAAGGAGTTTGTGAAAGAGCGTTTTCCTACTATTTATGCACGGTGTCTTGAGTATGGTATTGATATTACGAGGGAACTTATTCCTGTCGTACCAGCCGCTCATTATATGTGTGGAGGGGTACTGACGGATACATGGGGGAGGACATCTCTTGAAGGGCTTCTGGCGCTGGGCGAGACTGCGTGTACGGGATTACATGGGGGAAATCGTCTTGCAAGCAACTCGTTACTTGAGGCTGTCGTTTTTGCGGAAAGGGCCTATGAATATTGTGCTGAACATTGGTCGGAAATAATGCAAAAACCTTTTCCAGTGATTGAACCCTGGCAGGCAGGTGGAGCTAAAAAATTGAATGAAGAAATTCTAATTCATCATAACTGGGATCTTATCAGAAGAATAATGTGGAATTATGTGGGCATAGTGAGGACGGTTAAAAGGCTACAGTTGGCAAAAAGGCATATTAAGGGGATCTTCCAAGAAATCGAAGAACATTATAGAGATTATTTTGTTACTCCGAATATGATTGAGTTACGGAATATAGCCCTTGTGTCATTATTAATAATTCAGTCGGCGTTGCTCAGGAAGGAATCTCGTGGATTGCATTATCTTGTGGATTACCCGGAACCACTTGATATCTTTAAAAAGAATACGAAATTCAGGAAGAAAAAAGGAGGAAAGCTGGGAGAAGTAGAAAAATGTTAGGAATTATTGTTGGTTATGCGCATGGATATGGGCGTGGTTGTTATATTATAATGAGTTAATACACAAATGGATACGGATTGGCTGTATCCTGTTTTCCGTCCATCAAGAAAGGAGGTACTTATGGCAGAGGAAGCAGCCGTTGGGTGTGCCAGGCCAACAGGCGGTCCAGTAGGTGAGGAAAATCAAAATGAGACTTTACAATCACAAGAAACTTTAAAGGAGGAACGGTCCATGATTAAGGTAGGACAAAAGGCGCCTGATTTTATTGCTCCCGGTTATCATAAAGGAGCGTTTGTGAATGTGAAGCTTTCTGATTATCTCGGAAAGTGGGTATTGCTCTGTTTTTATCCCGGTGATTTTACCTTTGTCTGAGCAACAGAAATTTCAGCAGTTGCTGAAAAATACCCTGAATTTCAAAAGCTTGGTACTGAAGTACTTTCCATGTCCATAGATTCCATGTTTGTTCATAAGATGTGGAATGATCATGAGTTGGAGCATATGGTGAAGGGAGGAATACCCTATCCCATGCTGTCTGATGCGGGCGGGAAAGTTGGAACTGTGTATGGTGTATATGATGAAAACGCTGGTGTCGAGGCTCGTGGTCGCTTTATCATTGACCCCGATGGAGTTGTTCAGGGCTATGAGGTCTTGACACCGCCGGTTGGACGCAATGTTAATGAAACTTTTCGTCAACTGCAAGCGTTCCAATTGGTGCGGGAAACAAAAGGTGGAGAGGCAACACCATCAGGGTGGCGGCCTGGTAAAAAGACCCTGAAACCGGGAATTAACCTTGTGGGGAAGGTTTGGAAAGAGTGGAAAACAACGGATGCTTTTGATTGATTGATCAGCACGTCTTGTATATTCAACCAGTCAGTCATCAGCAATCAAGATGGCTGACTGGTCCTTCCTTCAAGGAGATGTGCTAAGTATTTCATTTCTGGATGATATAGGTCCCCTGTGAGCAAAATTCAAAGAATCGGTGTGTTGATGAGAAGCTGTTCCAAACCCGTTTAAGGTTATGAATCCTTGGGGCTTTTTTTTCTGGAAAATTGCAAGATCTTTCCCTTCTTTTCTCCTTTCTGCTGTGGCAGGCATTGGGCGCAGCCTTTACAGCTCTTGACCATACTCTGGATTCGTTGGATCAAAGTCGAACGACATTGAGGGCAGAGTTGAAGGATGATCTCTTGGTAAATATCATCAAGCAGTTCTTGTTCCTCTTTGGTTGCGATGTCAGCCAGGGCCTGGGCTATAATCTGGTCAGGGTATTTCAGTTCAGATAAAGATTGGTCTTTACCAGCAACAATTTCGGTACGGCAATGATAAAAGAGATCTCCTTCCAGGATGGGTATGCCGCAGGAGTCACATGTACGGGTGCTGATATCTGGTATATCGATCATAGGAGAAGCCTCTTAGCATTTTGTCCCAGAATGGAGTGTAAACGTTCTGTATGAAGATTAACTTTTTCAAGTCGCTGGAGGGCGATCAATTGATCATCCCAGGGTGAATCAGTTCCAAAGAGAAGATAGTCGGCTGGATGATTGTTCAGCATGCGGGCGGATTGTTCAGCTGGAAGATAGGAGAGAGCAAAGGAGATTTCCATATAAATTTCCTGGCCGATAAGTATTTCTTCCACTTCTTGCCAGTTGTCCCAACCGCCCAAATGGGTGGTAATAAGCTTGAGACGAGGAAAGCGATTTTTAATCGTCAGAATCTGGGCAGGGTCAGCCCTTCGGATCCGCGGAAAGGCAATATCGTATCCACAATGGACAACCAGAAGCAGTCCGGTTTCGGACAAGGCCTCGTAGAGGGGAGTAAGACGTTCCTCGGTCAGGTAAAAATCTTGATAGTACGGGTGCATCTTGATTCCCAAAAATCCCTCACTCTTGAGCTTGAAGACCCGTGCCACGGCCTCGGCGTCGGCCGGATGAATTGAGGGGAGCGGGATAAGACGTGGGGATTGGATAGCAGTAGACCATGTAAGAATAGGTTCAAATTGGGCCGGGCGGGTGGCGATGGAACAGATGACGCTGCTGTTGATTCCAGCCCGGTCCATGGAGGCAAGAAGCGAATCGACGGTTCCCTGAGTATGGGCTGTGACTTTACCTTCTTTTGCAAGGGCTGGAATGGCCGTGCGGGCCACATTGTCAGGAAAGGCATGGGTGTGAAAGTCGATAATCATAATTGGTCTTCCAGAGTTGGAGGCACAAAAGAGTTGTTCAGGTCGTAACTACCTTCTATACTGTCTGCAGATCTCATTTGGCAAATTAATTATTCATGACTGTAAAAGAGAGTATGATTTTTGCCCCTGGAACATTGCAGCCCATCAGGAGAAACATTATCCGTTCTCCGCTCTATGATGTCGGTCAGTTTCTTCTGCTTATCATTTTTCTCTTCTGACTTTTTATAAATAGTTTTGAGCAGATTGACTATAAGGGACTATGGTATCAAATTCCCCGCTATTTGTACACTGTGACGAGCGTGGTTGTGTCTGCGGTGAATGGCGGCAACCTTAGGCAACGATTGAGGTAGGGGTATCATCAGTGCTGTCTATTTCGTTCTCTGTTTCTGCGTCTCGCATGCTGTACATAGATTAGAGAAATACGTGGCCCGTACCGGTGCTTGATTGTGGATTGGAGAGCGGCTGTTGTGTTATTGCTAGGTGTGAGCGTTAAGCGCTTCGTCTTGTGTTCCTGCTGAATTCCTGCTACATTTTATTCGATGGTGGGCTGTTTGTTTATTGAGGTCAGATTAATGAACTTTTTAGGAATATTTATGCTGAAAACGATGGCTGCCGTATGTATTGGTGAAATGGCAGTTATTGTTTGATTGCATGTCCAGGGAATAGGATTTTTTCATGTGCTATGAACATGTGTGTCTCCACACTTTTGGGTATGTTCTTCCGCCCAGAATGGTCAGTTCGGAAGATTTAGAGCGACGCCTGGCTCCGGTGTATGAACGCCTTAAATTGCCTGTCGGCAGGCTGGAGATGATGAGTGGAATCAGGGAGCGACGTTTCTGGAATCCGGGCACCAGACCCAGCCAGGGCGCTGTTCTTGCCGGACGACAGGTTATGGAGAAGGCAGATCTTGCTCCCGACCAGATAGAGTGTCTGATCTTTACTTCTGTCTCA
>JAQVER010000157.1 GCA_028697885.1 Desulfocapsaceae bacterium | reverse complement strand
CCCACGTTTTCCACCACCACGATGGCCTCGTCCACCAGCAGGCCGATGGCCAACACCATGGCGAACATGGTCAGCATGTTGATGGAGAATCCGAATATCCCCAGGACCGCGAAGGTCCCCAGGATCACCACCGGCACCGCCAGGGTGGGTATCAGCGTGGCCCGGAGGTTTCCCAGGAAAAGATACATCACGAGGAAGACCAACAAAATGGCCTCGAAAAGGGTCTTTACCACCTCGTTGATGGCCACCCTCACGAAAGGCGTGGTGTCATAGGGGTAGACGATCTTCATGCCGGGAGGGAAATACCTGGACAGCTCCTGCATTTTCGCCTTGATGCCGTCGGCGGTGGCCAGGGCGTTGGCGCCGGCGGCCTGCCGGATGGCCAGGGCGGCTGCAGGTCTGCCGTTAAACAACGTCATCCTTTCGTAGCGCTCGGTGCCCAACTCCGTCCGGCCCACGTCACGCACCCGAACGATGGAGCCGTCCGGGTTGATGCGCAGGGGGATGGCGGCGAACTCCTCGGGAGTTTTAAGCAGGTTCTGGACGATGATGGAGGCGTTCAGCCGCTGGCCTTCCACCGCCGGCGCGCCGCCGAACTGGCCGGCGGAAACCTCTACGTTGTAGGCCTGGATCTCATTGATGACATCGTCCATGGTCAGGCTGTAATCGTTCAATTTATCCGGATTAATCCAGATCCGCATGGCATACTGGGTGCTGAAGACCTCCACTTCACCCACCCCGGGCACCCGGGCCAGCACCTGCTCGATATTGGCCTGGGCGTAGTCTGCCAGATCAATGTCATTCATGCTGCCGTCTTCTGAGACCAGACCCACAATGATGAGCCAGTTTTTGGTGGACTTGCTGACCTTGACCCCTTGGCGCTGCACCACGTCGGGCAGACTGGCCATGGCGAGCTGGAGCTTGTTCTGCACCTGGGCCCAGGCGAGATCCGGGTCGGTCCCCGGAGCAAAGGTGAGCTCGATCCTTCCTGCACCGGAGGCATCACTGGTGGCGGACATGTACAGCAGCTTGTCGAATCCGGTCATCTTCTGTTCGATGATCTGGACCACGCTGTTTTCCACGGTTTCGGCCGAGGCCCCAGGATAAAAGGCGTCAATGGCAATGGACGGTGGGGCGATGGGAGGGTACTGGGAAATAGGCAAATTGTAGATCGCCAACCCCCCCGCCAGCATCATGATGATGGCGATGACCCAGGCAAAGACCGGACGCTCAAGAAAAAAATTCGATAACATCCCTGGTCTCCGTCAGCTCAGCTCGGATGGGCGTTTTGGGTCCGGGGCCGCAGCGCCGGACTTGGGGCCCTCCCAGTCCACGGCCTTCACCTTGGCCCCCGGCCGCACATTCAGCAGGCCCTCCACGATCACACGCTCTCCGGCCGAAAGACCGGATGACACCAGCCATTTGTCGCCGATGGCGCGATCCAGTGTGAGAGCCCGCTGCTGGACCGTGTAGGTCTCATCCACCACCAGTGCGACGGCATCCCCCTTGGGGTTGTGGCTTACCGCTTGTTGCGGGACCAGCAGGGCCTGCTGGGCGATTCCCTCTTGGACCACGGCCCGGACAAACATGCCGGGCAAAAGCAGATATTCCGGGTTCGGGACCACTATACGCACGATGCTGGAGCCGGTCGCCGGATCCACCGTCACCTCGCGGAACTGCAGCGTGCCTTCCAGGGGATAAGGAGTGCCGTCCTCCAGGAGGATACGGACGGCCTTGCCATTTTCTCCGTCTGTGCTGAGTCGGCCGGTTTCCAGGTTGCGCCTTAAACGCAGCAGATCGGCTGACGACTGGGTCACATCCACGTAAATGGGGTCAAGCTGTTGAATGGTTACAAGGGCCTCTGCCTGATACGCCGTCACGAGCGCACCGTCCGTCACGCTGGACCTGCCGGTGCGGCCTGAAATCGGCGCAGTGACCCGGGTGTAGCCCAGATTGATACGCGCCGATTCTACCTGGGCCTTCCAGTATTCGATCTCGGCAAGGACCTGCTGCACGGCGGCTGCAGCATCATCGTAGTCCTGTCGGCTGATCGCTTTGTCATCCAGCAGTTCCTTGTATCGCTCTGCCCTCAAGCGGATCGACGGCAGGTCGGCCTGGGCCTTGGCAAGCGACGCCTTCGCGGAGTCAAGAGCCACCTCAAAGGGGGCGGGATCGATCTGATAAAGCAGCTGGCCGACCTTGACGTCTGAGCCTTCCTTAAACAGGCGCTTCTGGATGATGCCGCTGACCTGGGGCCGGATTTCCGCCACCATGTAGGCAGCGGTGCGTCCCGGCAATTCGGCGGTCAGGTCCACCGACTGCGGATGGATGGTCACCGTGGCCACCTCCGGGACCGGAGGAGGACCGGTTTGCTGGCCATGGCCGCTGCCACAGCCGCCCAGCATGATCGCCAGCATCAGCATGGCCGCTGCCTGTTTCATCGGTTCATAAATCTTATAAATCTTCTTGTTCAGTTTCAGTCGCATCCAAGGTCTCCTCTAAATCAACGAGATGTATTTGAGTTGTCACCCGACACAAAAATTACGGGTGGATCAGGCCCTTGAAAAAAATATCCAAAATGGTGTCCGGATCTTCCGGGTAGGGATGGCGCTCTGGCGCATCGAGCCAGAGCAACAAAGAGGCGTCCATGGCGCTGTCAAGAGCCACAGCTAGGTAATAAGGATCGGCGATATTCTTGAACCGGTTGTTTTTGATGCCGCTCTCAAAGATCGCAGCGATTTTTTCCAGGAAGTTGTAATGACGTTGGCGCACCTCTTCATTCAGGCCCGCCTTTATATTGAAACTCGCCCCCCTGCTCTCGGCCAGATACAGGCGAATGAAGGGAAGATTGCTGCGAAACCGCTCGGTTTTGGCCCGGACATAATTGCGTAGTTTTTCTACTTCATCGTCCGGCTGTTCAATTGCGTGCGAGATGGCGTCTTCGAACCTGTCGCATTGCTCAAGAACCAGGGCCCTGTAGAGGTCCTCCTTGTTCTGGAAGAATTTGTAAAGGGTTCCGATGGCGAACTCGGCCTTCTCGGCGATCTCGCACAGGGAGACGTTGTGGTAGCCCTTCTGTGAGAAGAGATCGAGCGCAGCGGCCAGCATCTCCCGCCGTTGCCGCAATTTCTCCCTCTCCCGCCGTGAAAGCTTATGTTCATTCATCATTACCCATAATCCCGACCTGAATCCGTGATCCGGCGAAATCGAAAGGCCGGATGTATATCATCAAACGGATGCAGGATGAATTATTCATTCAAAAAATGAATTAAACGTCACTATATAAATGTGGCGTCACATTTTCAAGGTATCTGGACAGTCAGTTGTGTGAAAGGCATATTGGAAAAGTTTTTCCGCGACGTAGCATTCAATGCAAAGGTCGTCCGTGCACAATAACGGTGACATTTCTTCCGCCCGGCTCATAAAATTCGACCGGACCGAACCCGAACTCGCCCGCAACCCAGGCCACCGTTCGCAGGTGACCGGTAAGACGGCTGGTGGTCCAGATGCTCACACCCTCTGCAAGAAGTGCCGGAAGGATGAGCTGATCGGAGAGCCTTTCGTCCACCGTGGCCCTGCTATCAAGAAAGGCATAGATTCCATGAAAGACATCCTCAGCCACCGCCTCGGCAGGTCTTCCCCGTTCTCCCATGCCGGTAAATCCCCCGTAACACCCCGGCTTGCAGACTGAGCAGAAAAGCATGCAGCCGGGAGAGACGGCGTCCCCTTCCACTTCCTCAATCTCACTCGGGATTCCCTTAGCACTGAGAAGGTCCTTTATCCGGGCAGCGAGCCGCGCACGGATATGGCCCGGAAGGCGTGAAGATGCCGCAAGCACACGAATCATCGGGATGCAGTTGGCCCGCTCGTCAGGCGCTCGGAAAGGCCTCAGCCCCGCGCTGGTCGGCCTGATCCGGGCTTTGACCTCTCCGCCCCCTTTTGGATACCATCCCCATCGCAGGAGCTCCAGGGAAAAAAGAATCCCCATGGTTTCCAGTGCAGGTCGAAA
>JAQVER010000078.1 GCA_028697885.1 Desulfocapsaceae bacterium | reverse complement strand
GCCCGTTCAAAACTGCCACTCGATATCAATGACACCCAGACGTTCTCGGCCTTCCGCAGCGGGTGCCTTGCTTGTATCCACGTCATCGGTGGATGCCATAACGCTGCAGTGGATTCCCCAGTTTTTTCGCTCGTAATGGAGGCCGGCAACCGCCAGACCAACCAGAGGCTCTTTATCCACGCTGTGGCTATCGCGGAAGGTGTTTCCATCAAGGAAGATATTGTACGCAAAAGCGCTGCCACGCAATACCAGAGAAGCATAGAAAGAGGCCGCCTGGGGATTTTCCGGTTTCAGGACGGCTATATAGTGCATGCTGAAGCCAATTGGATCGGGCACATACACGAAGCCGCCGGGCATATTGTGACCAAAGCGCATCTCCAGCCCGGTGCTGGCCTGGGTGAACAGATTGCCCAAGCCGACATAGCCGTTTATCGCTGTATCGAATGATAGACCTATAGGATTATCCCAGCGCCAGACCTTTTGCTTGCGCATATAGTTGAGATTAATCACCGGCTCGGTGTCGAGTTGATTGTCCCAGCCCTTGGGATCATTATTGCCAGTCAATTTATGAACCGTTTTCTGGGTCTGTTCGGCCAGCGAGGCTGGCCCCACGACACCGACCGTGATCTCGAAGCCGCGGAATTCATTGTCGTTGAAGGCATACCAAGTAGTTTGCAAGGTAAGCACCCCCACATAAGGCACATCGTCTTTAATGAGATCACTCCGTGAGCCGTCTTCCGGTGTCTGAATGACCTGACCGATGGCAATCCCCGTCCGGTATACCAGCCCTTCGTCAGTCAGGGTGGGTATCTTTTTTCCCCACTGCTTGACGAACCCGGGTACATCCTCCAAGGTTTCCCAGTTGCCTGCAACCGCTGAGTGTTTCTGTAATGACCAGCCGCTGGAGATCTGGTTATCCTTCTTGAAGAAGAAATCGTTAGCGAATTCAACGCGCCAGGTTGCCAGCTCAACACCACCATCCGGTTTCTCCGCATCCAATGATGGCGCATCTTGTCCATGACAAGTACCGGCTGCAAAAAACAAAATACATATTGTTGATCTGATGATAGATAACCGGATTTCCATCATTATTGTCATGACGTGGACAGGATGAAATTGATCTAACCGAATTGCCTGACCAGGATGGGCCTGACAAGCTTTACCAACTCCCTGACTAGATATTCTTCAGGAGCATCGGCGTAACGTCGGTACAAGTCGGGGGCCAGCGGCAAGAACACATTAAGGTATTCTGGATCAAATGTTTTCCCGGATTCCTCCACCATTATCCTGAGGCTTTCCCACAGGGAGAACGGTGGTTTGTAAGGACGCATGGAGGTAAGAGCATCAAAGACATCGGCAATCGTGAACATACGGGCGATGGACGGAATTTCCTTGCCGTTCAATCGATTCGGATATCCGGTACCAAGATAACGCTCATGATGCCCGCCCACGACTGCCCCGGCCCCGCTTAGGAATACGCTGTGCCGGAGGATGTCAAGACCTTGAGCGACATGCGTCCGCATGATTCTGGTTTCCTCTTCATCAAGTGGTCCCGGTTTGAGCAGAATTCTGTCGGGAATGGCAATTTTGCCGATGTCGTGGAGAAAGGCGCCGGTAAGCAGGTCGAGCATCTCGGCCTCCGGGATTCCAATTGCTTTGGCTAGGTGGATGGCGTACAGGGTGACCCGGTAATTATGTGCGCTGGTGTCGCTGTCCCGTTTTGCTATCGTGCTACCCAGAACGATCAAGGTTTCGCCCCTGGCCTTCATGTTATCCATGGCCAGGTTTTTCAAGGCCTTCTGCTGCAGGCGCAAAAAAGGGTAGAGCAGGGCTGTCGCGACATAAACGAGAAGGTAGGAGGCGACAATCATCCCCAGCAGGTCATAGTGAACTTGCTCTGAAAGCTGGTACGCATAACGAATCAGTGCATACCGATTGGTCACATCGACATGCTGTAAATGCGCATCGGTCAACAGCCGCAGGAGGATGAGAAAAAATGCAAAACCACCTCCCACCAGGGTAGCGCCCAGAAACATCTTTCTCCCCAGTCCCTCACCCAGAAACTGCTTCCGCCACCATCGATCACTAGCCCGTTCTATTCGGTGTCGTACAGAGGTGGACGCATGAGGAGACCATGACGTTAAGCCTGTATCATTCATTCTTTAAAACTCCATTCTAAAATGGTGCGGCGCCTTCTCCAATGGGCGTCACCAGAATCCCATTGCGATGGACGTAAGTAATGTGGCGTGGGCTTGATGCTCACGCTCTGGTTATCGGACAATTGAGAAACCCACCCTCGCCTGCGTTCCACGATCCAGGTTGTAGTCGAGCAGGCTTTCCCCGTATCCTGTGAAGAGCTGGAAATGCAGGAAGCCACCGGTGCGGGCAAAAAGCGGCTTACGCAGCGGATAGGAAAGATCGAGCTGGGCACTGCTATACCCGGCTGTGCCGTTGCGCAATTGTGTCGCCACCATCCAGCCATCCTCATGGCCATAACGGAAATTCCAGTCCGCGAAACCCCGATAACGCTGGATATCGGGATTGTCATCTTTGTCCAGATAACCGTAGAGCTTGGGCGCGAAGATCAGTGTGCGTCCATCCGAAAATTTGGTGCGCCAGACGGGCTGCGCGAAGAGCGTGTTGATGCTTCGGGAATTAACGTCGTTCTGGCCGTTCGATTCGTGTTCAAAACCAGCGCGCAGCAGGTCGGGCATCAGGCCATTACTGGTAATAGCCCCTTGCCAGAAGAAACTAGGACGATAACTACTGTCATGAAAGGGCGCTGATTCCTCCCCCAGATCCCAGAGTGAAATCTGCGTATAGCCAAAATGCAGGCGGGAAAGTGGTGGAAACCACGCTACTGGACGGCTGTCAAGATCGAAGAGCCGGTACTTGAAACTCAATTGGAAGCGGGCATTGAGGCCGGCGTTATTGCCCACGACAAAGTATATGGGCTCATTGACCGACAAGGCAGGTTCATCCGCCCGAGGTAATATATCACTTGCAGCATTGAGCTGTAGGTCGGGCGTAGGGGTCTGCTCAAGGGGATCAGGAGCGGTGACCAACAGGGCTAGTCGGTTAGATTCAGATTCGGCCAGTTCAACCCGTATCAGCCCTGAAATATCGGTCGGCATTACCCCACGATACGTTCGGCGTGTGTCCTCTGCAGCGACGTTGCCGGTGGCGGCAAGCTCCACTTCCAGTGTTCTGCCGCTGTGCATCATCCTGAGTCTGAGTGTCGTCGGCCAATTCGCTTGCGTAGCAGGTTTGACGACATCGAGTGCAATCGACTCGCCTGAGCGCACGGTCTCGTCAGGGGTCGCGATCAACCAAGCCGCGGTCGCCATGGCCGACGGCGCGACAGCCACGGCGACCAACAGTAGCAGAGAATAAAGCGCTATCAAACGATTCATTCTGTTTCGTGCTCCTTTGCAGCTTCCATCCTGTTCAGTGCCCGAAATCTCTTTCGAAGCAAGACGGGAGATGTTTTTGCACACTCTGGTAGCCGATCATATTGATCTCCTCGGTGCGTTCAAAATCCAGGAATCGAATATGGCCCAATGCCTGGCCTCTGATCCGAATGTGCTGTAATCGCGACAAGCCCAGATTACAACAGCTATTGCCTTGTAACTTGTTGAGTTAGTGAGGTTGTGATTTTTAGTTTCAGGGCGATTCGCGCCACATGAGCCCCCTGGAAACGGGCTCCGGCCAATTCATTGTCACTTGGCATTCTTTCTCCCTGGCCTCCGGCAATGGTCGAAGCACCATAAGGTGATCCGCCGTTGATTTCGCCGATCCCCATCTGGCCGGTAAAGGCATAGGGCAGGCCAACCACCACCATGCCATGGTGCAGTAATGTGATGTGAAAGCTAAGGATGGTCGATTCCTGACCACCATGCTGCGTGGCGGAGCTGGTAAACACGCTGCCTGGCTTTCCAACCAGATCTCCCTTCTGCCAGAGCCCGCCGCTGGCATCCAGGAACTGGCGCATCTGGCCGCACATGTTGCCAAAGCGGGTCGGGGTGCCGAATATAATCGCATCTGCATCAGCCAGATCATCCATTGTGGCAACCGGAATATGGGGCATTCCTTTCTGGACATCAAACACTCCCATCTTCTCCAATATCTCCATGGGGATGGTCTCTGGAACCTTTTTAATCACCGCCTCGCATCCGGCGACCTCCAGAACACCTTCCGCGACCGCTTCGGTCATCTTGTAGATGTGCCCATACATGCTGTAATAAACGATCAATATCTTGCACATGTTTTGTTCCTCCTTTTAAAAATCTGTTTTAGGGATGTGTCTATGACCTGGGCCTGATCCCAAGCGACGGCACGAATCTTTTGTCGCAGTTCTTGATCTGTGACCACCACGAAGCGCTATCTCTATATATTGAAGTCGGTAGATGACAGGACTGCCCGTGGTAAAAGTTCCTGAATCTCGGCATCCGTCATCCAGTGTGCAAGGTCATAATGCGTGATTACACGTCTTTTTCTGATTGTTATTCGAATTTAAATGAACGTTTTAAATAACCGGCTGGCCGAGGTGTTTTCCTTGAAAGAACGTGGCTATTTCCAGTCCGATTTATTGACCTGTTAGACTTTCGTTTCGTACCTTTCAGCAAAAACTTCTTTTGCGGCAAATAATCCATTGAGTGCCGCGGGGAAGCCAGCATAAACTGCCATTTGCATTATCACCTCTACAACTTCTTGCTCAGAGCATCCAACATTCAGAGCACCATGAATATGAACTTTTAATTGAGGGACTGCATTCCCTAAAGCGGTGAGAGCTGCTACTGTGGCTATTTCACGGGACTTCAGGTCCAATACTGGCCGTGAATATATGTCACCAAAAGGAAATTCAATCAGGAGGCGCGCAAAATCTGGTGCGATGTCCTTAAGGCTTTCGACGACACGCTCGCCAGCTTCTCCGTCAATTTCCTTGAGTTTTTCCCAGCCTCTTTGATAGCGATTATTTGTTTCCATGGTCTATCTCCTTGGTAGGCTAACAGATATTATAGACTTCACATGTCATTAGGGTTGCCTATTATTTTTATGGTAAATCGACAGGTAATTGTATGCGCCGAGGTCAATTTCTCGATCCCGTGCTGGAGTAAACCCGTAAAACCGAAGCGTCTCATCAAGATCCGCCGGACTGATGCGAATTCCTAACGGTGGGCCAGGCGGACCTGGTATCTTCTTGAACTCGATTGCCGCCAACAGGCCGTTTGGTTTCAGAACCCTTCTGATTTCCAGCAAAGCGTCACGGTCTGTGCCTTCCTGCACCAAGTTATGGAATACTGTGGCCATGAGGCAAATATCTATAGTGCCTGTACCAAGAGGAAGCGAACAGATATCAGCGACTCTGGGAACGACATGGACGAGAGTATAAGTTATGATCTTATCGATGAGCTCATCGATTCCAGCTTCCCACAAATCAAAGGCAAATATCTTCCCGTTTGGGCAGAGAGGTGCCATGGCAAGGGTATAGGTCCCAGAGCCGCAGATCGCGTCCAGGACGACGCTGTCCTTTGCAATTGGTAAAGCGGCAAAGAGCTTTTCAGGATCGATAAGATCGAAGCTGCTTCTGCGCCGGCTGCAATGGGTTTTTTTATTCACCACTCCTCTTTTCTGTTTCACGTCCACTTTTTTTCAGAGATGTTCCGGACTGCTCCCCGCCTCCGCCCAATACTGCATATAATCGCACCCGATTGGTGGATTTGGCCAACCGGAGCGCCACAAGCGCCTGCTGCGCCGCAAAATGGGAGCGTTGCGCATCAAGGACGCTGAGGTAACTGTCAATTCCTTCCGTGTAGCGTATATCGGCGAGCCGATATGTTTCTGCAACGGCATAGACCAGCGATTGTTGCGCCGCGACCTGCTGCTCTATTGTACCCTGCACGGCAAGGGCATCGGTAACCTCTCTAAAGGCTGTTTGAATTGCCTTCTCGTACTGGGTCAGGATGATTTCCCGGTCGGCCTTGCTGACCCGCAGTGCGGCCCAGACGCGGGCGTCAAAAATGGGCATAACGATCTGCGGCGTGAAGCCCCAGGTGTCTGTCCCGGAACCGAAGAGACCTGATAGTTCGTTGCTGGCGGTTCCAATAGAGCTGGTCAGCGAAATGCGGGGGAAAAAAGCGGCCCTGGCAGCGCCGATAAAGGCATAGGCCCCCTTGAGGCGATGTTCCGCCGCCACAATGTCAGGTCGGAGCAAAAGCGCCTCGGAGGACAGTCCCGGAGAAATTTCCCGGGGCAGGGTGACGCTCTCCAGATCAGCCGGCAACAACTCCTCCGGCACCGGAGAACCAGCGAGAAGATTCAGGGCATTTTGATCCTGCGCCACCAGTTGCGTATAGCGGGCGATATCTCCTATGGCCGTATCCATCGGGACTTGTGCCCGACGCAGATCCAGCTCGGTTGCGACCCCGACATCATACCGTTTTTGCACCAAACCGTAGGCGGCTTGTTGGCTTTCAAGGGTGGACTGGCCCAATTTTAGATTTTCCCGATCCGCAGCCAAGGTGAGGTATACCCTGGCAACCTCGGCTACCAGCACAATCTGGGCGCCACGCCGGGCCTCATCCGTGGCCAGATATTCTTCCAGTGCCTGGTCACTCAAGTTGCGAATACGGCCGAAGAAATCGATTTCCCAGGCAGCAACACCCAGATCAAGGCTGTACTGTTCATTAGTTCTCGGATCTCCGGGGCTGATAAGATCGGCGGAAAGGCGCTGCTTGCCTCCCCCGCCAACCGCGTTCACAGTGGGCAACAGCTCGGCCCGTTGAACGCCGTACATGGCGCGCGCTCGTTCCACGTTCAAGGCAGCCAGTCGTAGATCCCTGTTGTTGTTCAGTGCAATTTCGATGACCTTCTGCAGCTGTACGTCGGCGAAAAATTTCTGCAGGGAGAGTTCTGGAACGATTGGCGCTCCGGGTGTGGTTCGGGTGTCTTTGTATGCCGCGCCTTGTGGCCACTCAGCCGGAATCGGCGCCTGGGGTTGTACGTATTTGGGGGCCAGCGAACAGCCGCCAACAATGAGGCCGACGCCAGCCAATACAAACAATAATCGTCTATTCATGTGTGTGTTCCCCCTGGGTACTTTCTTCAATATATTTCATGGTTACTTTCTTTCTGTATTTTCCCAGTACCTTATAGATCAGCACGTAAAAGAGCGGCGCGAACAGGGTAACCAGGAAAGTGGAGGTGATCGTGCCGCCGATCACACCGGTACCAATGGCCCGTTGCGCCCCTGATCCAGCCCCACTGGCCAGAGCCAGCGGCAGTATGCCGAAGCCGAAGGCTAGCGAGGTCATGATAATCGGCCGCAGTCGAAGCTTGGCCGCTTCCAGGGTCGCCTCAATCAGACCTACCCCTTCATCGACCCTGGCCCTGGCGAACTGGACGATCAGGATGGCGTTTTTGGTGGTTAGACCTAAGGTGGTCAACAGTCCGATCTGGAAATAGACATCGTTGGGCATTCCCCGCATGCTTGAGGCGATTACCCCGCCAATGACCCCTAGGGGTAGGGTCAACAGGATCGCAATGGGGATGGGCCAGCTCTCATACAGGGCCGCCAGACAGAGAAAGACGACAAAGACCGAAAAGGCGTAAAGCAAGGGCGCCTGGGAGCCGGCCATCCGCTCCTGGTAGGAGAGTCCGGTCCATGCATAGCCGATTCCCTGTGGCAATTTGGCGATGATCTCTTCCATGGCGGCCATCGCCTCGCCTGAACTGTGTCCTGGAGCTGGCTCGCCCCATATATTAATCGACGGGAATGCGTTAAAGCGTTCCAGCTTGGGCGAGCCCATGGCCCAGCGTCCTGAGGCGAAGGAAGAGAAGGGGACCATCTTCCCGACGCTGTTACGCAGATAGAGCTTTTCCAGATCCTGAGGCAGCATGCGATAGGGGGCATCTACCTGGGCATAGACTTTTTTGACCCGACCGGCCTGGATAAAGTCGTTGACATAGGCGCTGCCGAAGGCTGAGGAAATGGTGTTGTGGATGGAATTGATTGGAATCCCCAAGGCGCCGGCCTTGTTCCAGTCCACAACGACATGGTATTCGGCCACATCTTCCATGCTATTGGGGCGAACCCTGACCAGGCGCGGATCCTGCATGGCCATGCCGAGGAGCTGGTTGCGGGCCGCCATCAATTGTTTGTGGCCCAAGCCGCCGCGGTCCTGTAGCTGAAGATCAAAGCCGGTGGCCATCCCCAGTTCGATGATCGGCGGTGGCGGGAAAGCGAAGACCATGGCCTCTTTTATCTGGGAAAAGGCCCCCATGGCCCGGGCTGTGATGGCCCCAACCTTCAGGTCCGGCCGCTGACGCAGCTTCCAGTCCTTGAGCTTGACAAAGCCCAGGGCCATGTTCTGTCCCTCGCCACCAAAACTTGTACCGGCGATTGTCATGATGGAATCTACCCCATCTTTCTCTTGTTCCAGAAAATGATCCCTAACCTTGTTAATGACCTTTTCAGTCTGCTCCAGGGTGGAACCGGATGGAAGCATGGCCATGACCATAAGGATACCCTGGTCTTCATCCGGGATATAGGATGTGGGCATGCGCTGGAACAGATAACCCATGGCCCCAACAATCAGCACAAACAAGAACAGGTAACGCAGTTTTTTGGCCAGCACCCGACCCACCCACCTGACATACAGGTCGCGGGCGCGGAAGAACCTCCGGTCGAACCAGCGGAAGAAGGGGCGCAAAAACCAGACCGCGCCATCTGAGGGTTCGTGCCCCTTGGGCACCTGTTTGAGCATCGTGGCGCAGAGCACAGGGGTCAGAACCAGGGCAACTACCACCGAAAGGAGCATGGACGAAATAACAGTCACGGAAAACTGGCGGTAGATGACCCCAGTGGAGCCGGGGAAGAAGGCCATGGGGCCGAAGACCGCCGATAGTACCAGGCCGATGCCGATCAGGGCGCTGGTGATCTCGCCCATTGACTTGGCGGTCGCCTCCCTGGGCGAGATACCCTCCTCAGCCATGATCCGCTCGACGTTTTCCACCACCACGATTGCGTCATCGACTAAAAGGCCAATGGCCAACACCATGGCGAACATGGTCAGCATATTGATTGAAAAACCGAACAGTCCCAGGATACCTAAGGTCCCGAGCAGCACCACCGGCACTGCGATGGTCGGAATCAGGGTGGCCCGGAAGGTTCCCATGAAGAGATACATGACCACAAAGACCAGAAGGACGGCCTCGAACAGGGTCTTGACCACCTCGTCAATCGCCACCTTGGTAAAGGGGGTGGTGTCGTAGGGGTAGATCACCTTCATGCCGGGCGGGAAATACTGACTCATCTCCTCCAGCTTCTGCTTGACGGCATCGGCCGTATTCAGGGCATTGGCCCCGGCTGCCTGCCTGATGGCCAGGGCTGCTGAGGGTTTACCGTTGTAATTAGCCACGATATCGTCACGCTCGGATCCTAGTTCCGTCCGTCCGATATCCTTGACGCGGACCACCGAGCCGTCCGGATTGGTGCGGATGGGGATGGCGGCAAATTCCTCCGGGGTCTGGAGCAGATGCTGAACGATGATAGCGGAGTTCAGACGCTGGCCCTTCATGGCCGGTGCCCCGCCTAATTGACCGGCGGAGACCTCGACGTTGTAGGCTCTGAGCGCCAGTATGACATCTTCCATGGTCAGGCTGTAATTGGTCAGCTTGTCGGGATTGACCCAGACCCGCATGGCATATTGGGAACCGAAATTCTGCACCTCGCCGACCCCCGGCACTCTGGAGAGGATCTTTTCCAGGTTGGACTGGGCGTAGTCCCGCAGGTCATTGCCGTCCATGCTGCCGTCTTCCGAGACCAGGCCAACAATCATCAGGTAGTTCCTGGTCGATTTGCTGACCTTGACTCCAGAGCGTTGCACCACATCGGGCAGGCTGGCCATGGCGAGCTGCAGTTTATTCTGCACCTTGGACCAGGCGACATCCGGATCGGTCCCTGGCGCAAAGGTCAGTTCGACCCGAGAGGCGCCCGACGAGGAACTGGTGCCGGAAAGGTAGAGCATATCGTCAAGCCCGGTCATCTTTTGCTCAATGATCTGGGTCACGGTGTTTTCAACGGTTTCGCCCGAGGCCCCAGGGAAAAAGGAGTCGATTGCGATGGCTGGCGGTGCGATAGGCGGATATTGCGATACGGGCAGATTGTATATGGCCAGTCCGCCAGCCGTCATCATGATAATGGCGATAACCCAGGCAAAGACCGGCCGGTCTAAAAAGAATTTTGATAACATCACACGCCTCCTTCACTGCGCTTTTTGGGCGGTGCGCCGGGGCTGCTCGCAGGATCCTGCCCGGCTTGAGTCGGATCAAAAGGAGCAGCTTTCACCACCGTACCCGGCCGCAGCATCAGCAGCCCTTCGACGATCACTTGGTCGCCGGGAGCAAGGCCAGACGAAACCAGCCATTTGTCACCAATGGCCCGGTCAAGGGTGAGCGGTCGAAAACCAGCCTTGCTTTCGGCATCGACGACCAAGGCATAGGGATTACCTTTCGGATCGCGGGAGACGCCTTGCTGCGGGACGAGAATCGCCTGTTCGTTCACCCCTTCATTAATGACCGCCTGGACGAACATCCCTGGCAGCAACACTCCGTCCGGATTGGGAAATAGCGCCCGTAGAGTGACCGATCCGGTGGTCGGGTCTACGGTGACATCACTGAACTGCAGGGTCCCCTCCAGCGAATAAGGAGCGCCGTCTTCCAGAATGAGCTTGACCTTGTCCTGATCCTTTTCGTGCTGATTGAGGTGGCCCTCCTTCAGGCGGCTTTTCAAACGTAGCAGGTCTGTGGTGGATTGGGGTACATCCACGTAAATAGGATCGAGCTGCTGGATGGTGGCCAGAGGGATCGGCTGATAGGCCGTGACAATTGCGCCGGCGGTAACGTTTGATTTGCCGATGCGTCCGGAGATAGGCGCGGTGACCTTGGTGTATTCCAGGTTGATGCGAGCCGTCTCAACTGTCGCGTTCCCATACTGAATATCGGCTATGATCTGGGTCAGAGCTGCGGCCGCATCGTCATAGTCCTGCTGGCTTACCGCCTTGCTTACGAGCAGACTCTTGAAACGTTCCGCCTTCGATCTAATCGATGGCAGGTTGGCTTCAGCACTGTTAAGAGCGGACTGGGCATTTTTGAGCGCCGCTTCTAAGGGAGCGGGATCGATCTGATAGAGAACCTGGCCGACCTTGACATTAGAACCTTCAATAAAGAGTCGTTTCTGAATCAGGCCGCTGATCTGAGGGCGGATTTCTGCGATCTGGAAGGCGGACGTCCGTCCCGGCAATTCCGTGGTTACGGAAACCCGCTCGGGCTTGACAACTACAATCCCAACTTCGCGGGGGCCACTGGGAGGCCCAGCGGCTGGCGGCTTGTTGCAGCTGGTGAGCGACAGACCGGCAATAAGTGTCCCCATGAGGAAAACAAAAATTTTGTTGTGTGTTCGGTGCATATGATACCTCGACTAGTTGGAATAATGATTACTGGTTATTTCCGTTTGGTCAGAAATTCCAGGATAAGTATAATGAGACAGACAATGCCCAGCGTAATTAGGATTACCCTGAAGTGCATGATTCACCTCCAGGCGTTGATCCTGGAACAGACGTTCAATCTATTATTAATAAAACAGGATGAACGTTTGTGTTTGATGTCGGTATGAGTGCTTTATCGTTTTATCGCATCCCAGCAAGCCTTGATGGTACCGGTGATAAGAACCTCGTCCAAGACGATGAAGCCAAGGACATTCTCACGCGCCATAACCAAAAGAGGTCCGAATGCTAGGGCAAAAAATATGTTCAATGAAAGATCTTTCATAATCTTCTGGGCAACCGCCTCTTCAAAAAGTCTATGGTACAAAAACAGCCCTGCTTCTCCCTTCCCCTGCTTTAGATTCTGCCAAAACAATATACTGTAGGGGGAGCTGAGATACTGCTCGATGAACCTGAACTCCAGTGGATTGGTGACAAAATAATGGAGTAGCGATGTATTGAGATGAAGAAACCTCTCCCGGTGTGGTTTCTTCGCGTCATATCCTTCCAGAAGTCGCATGTAAATTTTTTCATGGAGTTGCCGGAACAACTCGGTGATGAGGATATCCTTGGTAGCAAAATAGCGATAGATGGTTCCTGCCCCCACGCCGGCCCGGTCAGCGATGTCGGCAATGGGGGCTCCATGGAAACCATGTTCTGCAATCATTGCCAGTGTTGCGTGTAGTATTTTTTGCCGTTTTTCAGACTGTATCATTATGCGTATCTCTGTACACAGGGGGTACGAACAATGAAGGAGATCTCTTGTTCGTCAATCAACCATGATTTCATCCTTTTTTTGATAGCGATGCTTTCTCTTTTTCTGAATCATGGGATTACAGTATCAACCTGTTTTGCCATCAGCCTTTTTCAGACTTGAACGTAGTAAATCGATCACATGTTTCGCGATTACTGCAGGTTTGTCATGTTCGGGTCGATACCCTGGCATGAATTTACGGGTTGTCATCAATTCAAAAGGGAAAGTTATTAAGCCGAAGATTGATATTGCCAGCATGTAGGCGTCATGGCCCGAGTTCAGTTCAGCGACCAAATCATGAACAGAGACAAACAGGTCACTGAATACATGCTCCGTCAACTTGTGCCGGCGAACCTCGTCACTGTCCAACTTCACCCATTGCATCAGACGCGTGAAATTCTGATCACTCGCAGTCAGATTAACGAGCCCCTCAATGAATTTCTCCAGTCGTTCCCACGGTGGTTCAGGCCCTTTGATAATATTTGACAGTACGGTTGATTTTCCTCGAAACTCATGAATAACAACAGACAAATACAGATCGTCCTTGTCGGAAAAATGATAGTAAAGCGCTGCAGGTGTGAGCCTTGTGGCGGCAGCTACATCCCGTATGGAAACCCCGTCGTAGCCCTCCTTGGCAAAGAGTGGAGCCGACAATTCCAGAATCTCTTCCCGCGTTTTTTTTTTTTGGTAATGGATTTGGTCATTGCGTTGCCTTAAGTTGAGGAATGCAAAAATTATAACGAACGTTTAGTAAATTTAGCTTATTTGAAAAAAGGTGTCATGTCAATTTTTTTTTTGAAGGCTTATGTTAAAGTTATAATTACGCCTAACTTGATTGACAGTTCAGGAATCTGTTCTTGAGAAAAAATACTTTCTTTGGTGATCTAATGTCCCAAACAAGCATACAACATCTGTACAAACTGTTGTCATAGTGTGCAAATTTGAACGAAAATTGCTAACAGCAGTGGTCTGGGTGTATTGGCAATCAAGGCAGTTGATAGTAGTTGTCTGGCAATAAAAAAAATAAACACCATTGACTTATGACTTTGAGGAAGTTTAAAGAACCTTGACTTTATATTATTCGTGGAATTAGTATGCAGTTGTGGTTTGATGTACACTCTATACTAACATGTCTGAGACAAGGGAGAATATTGCATGCAACGATTGGCTGAAAAACAGATTGCAGGCTGGAGAGATTCGCCGCGTCGTAAGCCACTGATAATTCGTGGGGCGCGCCAGGTTGGGAAAACATGGCTTGTTGAGAATGTTCTGGCAAAACAATTTAATAGCTTTGTCAAAATAGATCTGGAAAAACGTCGCGATCTTCACCCTCATTTCGCTGAGAATCTTGAGCCTCAATCGATACTGAACCTTCTGGAATTGACAACCGGTCGAATCATACCCGGTCAGACGCTTCTTTTCTTTGATGAAATTCAGGCCTGTCCGCGAGCATTAATGGCATTACGCTATTTTCATGAAGAGATGCCGGAACTCCATGTTATAGCAGCCGGTTCATTATTGGAGTTTGCCTTTGGCGAAATATCCATACCGGTCGGTCGCGTTCAGTATCTGCATATGCATCCGATGACATTTTACGAATATCTTCTGGCAATGGGTAAGGAGCAGATGGCTGAATACACTCTGAATCAGCCGGATGACGTTGCAGGGTCTATCCAGGAGATCATTCTCAGGGAATTGCGAATCTATTTCTTTGTCGGCGGCATGCCTGAATGTGTCAAGACTTATCGTGACACTGGTTCCATGGTTGAAACCTTTCAAGTTCAATCAGAAATTCTGGACTCATATCGCGATGACTTTTCCAAATACACCCCTCATATCAATACGATCTGCCTGGATGCAGTTTTTTTGAACGTGGCAAAAAGTATTGGAGAACAATTAAAGTATACCCGTCTTAATGATGGGCATTCAAGCCAGATGAATCGCAAAGCATTTGATCTGCTGGTCAAGGCGAAGGTCATTCATAAAATTCCTGCCTGTGATCCAAGTGGTTTGCCATTAGGCGCAACAGCCAATCCCAAAAAATTCAAGGCATCCATGCTCGACATAGGGCTTATGCAGAGACTCTGCCAGGTGCCGGTTGAACTGGAATTGCAGCAGGAAAACCTTCTGGCGATGTACCGTGGAAAACTTGCGGAACAATTTGTCGCCCAGGAACTACTGGCCTGGCATAGTTCAGAGTTATTTTATTGGGCACGGGAGGCCCGTGGCAGTAGTGCCGAGGTTGATTTTCTCGTTGTTCGGCAAGGAAATATATACCCGGTTGAGGTTAAATCGGGAGCAGGCGGGAGTCTGCGAAGTCTACACCTTATGCTTGAAAAATATCATAATTGCCCGCAAGGATTGGTACTCTATAGCGGCACAAGCAATAAATTACCTGACCAGAAACTCCAATTCCTGCCATTGTATTGTGTCTCGACGATTGGAGATCAACGACCGAACGTGGTTTGAGCAGGGAGGAGCCTTGGGTTTCATTTTTACTTTTCAGAAATTGTAAGGAGAAAAAGTCATGGGTCTTTTAGATGCGATTGATAAATTGATTGAGCCGATTACCAAACGACTAAACAAAATAATACGTTATAGACCTCTGACTGATGAAGAGAGTGAAAAAGAATATTTAAAAATGATTCATGATATTTCTTATTCTCATCGCTGTGGTAATGTTTTTCATCATTCGCATAATGATGATTAAAAAAAACTTTATGGACCACTGAACCTTCCGCCTGGTTCAGAGGTATCTTCAAGTGCAATAACCTTTTTGTTGTCTGTTAAGTTTGTTAAATTTTTGATTTCCGCAGGTATATTAACCCCTGTCAAATTATCAACTAATGCGCCATTAGGCCCCAACAGCTTGGCGTCTTGGTGTTCATGGAGCCTTTGATCTGCTGTAGCATTTACATGGCCTGATATTTCTCCTGGCCCGACCAATGGGGCATGATTATTAGCAGGATTGCCGCTGAAATCACCAGGGGTAATCCTGGATGTATGACTTGCTGATTCTCCTACTGCCGGCCCTACCTGTCCTTGGATGTTTGAGACTTGACCTCCAACCTGCCCACCGGCTGCACCAATGGCAGCACCTACCTGAGCCTTTCCATCACCCCAACTGTAATCGCCGTTTTTAAGAAACGAATCTATATGCTGATTTAATTGGTTGATACCAGCACTCCCGCCTGTTGCCATGTGGTTAAGAGCATCAGTCGCCTTGCGGACATTCTCAGGACTATCTGAGCCGTAGCGTTGTTCTGCATAGTGTCCAACAAAGGCGGTACTCAGATCAGCACCCGTTGTTTCTGTTGATCGCTGCATATCCCTGGCATCATTCATCAATGAAGTTGCTTTGGTTGCGCCAATATTGTGTGCCATGTTATTGGCAAAAGCAAGACCCTGGCTACTCCCCTTACTTTCCTGTAGAGCCTCAGAGCGTGCCTTGGTTATTTCATTGCCAATAGCCTCCGATGTTTTCTGGTCCACATCAAAGCTCACTGTTTTACCATCTTTTCCTGTAGCTGTTACTTCATACTCACCACCACCAGTAGCTTTCATTCCGGTTCCCAAAATTTCTAATCCACCACTTGCTTGAAGTTGAGCAAAAGCACTAAGTTTAGCTGCCGTATCTTCACCCACACTATCCTTAAAGCTGGAGCTACTATTAACGGCCTTGTTCAGTTTCGCAGATACTGAATTATTAAGGTTTTCACCATAAGTACGGGCCTCGCTGCTGGTCAGGGCGGCACTCTTTATGTAACTCTGTCCATTGGCCCAATTCTCATTGGTGGCAAGACTATCTCCAGCCCCTTTTGTTTTTATGTATGCGGCTTGATGTGCCATTGCAATCGGACTCATTCCGTTGACGCTGGCCTTCGTGAGTGTTGTGCCACCATGACCGTCCGTAGCATGGATAGCTTGACCTGATGCCATGCTATCCGTTTGCACACCAACTCCACCCGCCCCGCTGGTAGTGGTCATGCTGGTAGAGCCATCTGCATTCACGGCATTGGTTTTACCCTGGGTTGCTTGCCCATCCGGGCCAAGAGAAACAGATGCTTGACCGGCTGCTGTCCCCGCCTGTTGGTTGAAGTTCTTCTGCATCTCTGCATAGCCGGCATCCGACGTCCCTTTTGGAATTTGCCCTGATTGTTCCAATGCTCTTCTGGCGTTCATAGAAGAATTGTACCCACCAACCGGACTATGGACACTATTGAAAGCCTCCGCCGAAGCTTGATTGGAAAACCTATGCTGTGGCATGCCTTCCAAATTCCCTGATGCTTTAATCTGCTGGCTCATGGCAGATGCTGTTCCTTCCGGGGTCAATAAGGCTCCGGCTTGACCTCCTGCACCGCTTACCGCACCGCTCAAGCTCCCTGCCATCATAGCCAAGGCATGACCACCGAATTTAATCAGCATCATGGTGAAGAGGCTTGCCAGCATGATACCGGAAGAGCGGATAATGCCGAACATGCCCAGCATCTTTTCCGATAATGAAGGAAAAGCGGCCATCGAATAAACGCCTAAAGATGACTGGCGCATCTCTTCAAAGGAGTATGCCGCATAATCCATCGCCGCAGTATGAACCACTGCATCAGTGATGCCCCAGATGGTCAGGAAACAGAAAAAACCGAACATGGCTGAAAGTGCCTTGCCGACTACAGGGGTTGGCAAGAATAAAGCCAGGAATGGAATCATGCCAATGGCAATGGCGGTCATGATCGCCTTGATGATCGGTATCCATTCGTTCATGGCAATACCAACACCAACACCTTGCGAGGTGATTTTTCGGTTTGCCTCCATGAGCATTGCCGTTTCCACATCTTCCTGATAGTAGAAAGTATAAAGAATTTCTGAGATTTGTCGTTGCTGGATGAGCTTCTCTGGTACGACAGTATCACCCGTTGTGAATCTCAGGGTGCTGGTTATAAGGTCTTTGCAGGTATTATATTCGAGAGCATTGTTGGAATCAAAAGAAGCCTTGCCACATGTCTTTCTGAGTGCCTCGTTATAATTATTGGGATTTTGATAAATTGGCCGGAGAAGATTCCATGCTTCTGTACAGGTTTTAGTTACACCTGCCGGATTAGCAGAATCATAATAAACTGTATAGATTGCAGGATTTGCTGCATTGCCAAGTTCGGTCAAGAAATCAGTGGTGTCATTGCGGAGAGTATCAAGGGACAAAGTAGTTCCAGGCCGCATCAGTTCAAAAGTAATACAATCCTTGGTGTAGCGGATTGTGCTTGTTCTGAGATGATTGTCTTTGATGTATGAGTTTCTAACTGACTCCAAGGTTTTGAAACCTATGCCACCGGCACCTCTGGAGTATTCGGAATCGGGAGCGG
>JAQVER010000005.1 GCA_028697885.1 Desulfocapsaceae bacterium | reverse complement strand
TCTCCTGTTGACGGACACCTTCCTGGATCAGATCAACATCGGTTACCCCACCCTTCTGATTCAACACAACATCTACCTGGGCATTATATCGCTTCACCAACGCAGCTATTTCCGGATCATCCGCTCGAGGTGTGGGAACAATTTCATCCACTCGACCTTTGACCGCAGCTAATTGTCCTTGATCCACGGTCATATCGACCACACCCAGAAATCTGCCGAGAGCTCCTGCCTGCACCACCACTGCACAATTACCAATCTGCACAGGCGTTTTCACCTCGGTATGGGAATGGCCGCCGACAATCAGGATCGGCACACCAAGGGAATCCGGCCCCTGGCAGAGGTTCCTTGCCAGTGCCAGATCCTGTTCATAACCGATATGGGTCAACAGCACAAACAAGCTGGCATTCTTATTCATGGCAGCTATCTGCTCCCGCGCAACCTGCAACGGTGCGGCGAAGCTCAATCCTTTGGTATTGCGCGGATGTGAGGTCTGAGGGACGTCATCGGTCACCAGACCTATGACGGTCACTTTTCCACCCGAAAGGCTGAAAGAGACCTGAGGATAGACCCCCGGAAGATCTTTTACATTGGCGGCCAAAACCGGAAAATTGGCCTCACTGATCCGCTTTTTAAGCACATCCTGACCAAAATCAAATTCATGATTGCCAGTCACCATAGCATCAAGATGCAACTGATTCAGCAGGGCAATAGTGGAATAGCCCTGTGAGAAATTTGTCCAGGTATCCCCTTGGATCACATCTCCTGCTACCAGAAAGAGACCCGGATGTTCAGTTCTCAGTTGTTTCAAACGGGAAGCCAGCCAGGCAATACCCCCCTGTTGACCTTTTCCCCCTGGAGGCTGTGTAGAATTGGCAAATCCATGAAAGTCGTTGATATAATAAATCCGAAAAGTGACAGGAGCGCCGACGGCCAGGGAGGGACTAATGCCGTGGGAGCCAGGGATGGCGGGAACGGCCCAGCTTGGCACAGTAACATTCAACCACAGGAGCAGACCAAGAACTATGGATTTCATGACCCCTCAGATCGCTGTAGGACAAAGGGACTCATCGCTCTTTATGCAGCAAGAGCATGAGCCAGGGCAGAGCCTTGGGAGTTGCTGCTGCTCCTGTCGTAAACTTGGCGGTCGGCACATACTGCTTGATAAAACTCACATATGCCGAGCTACGGGTATAAACCCCATAATTGCCATTTGACGTCGCGCAATCGGCACCATAGGAGACAAGCCCCACATGCACCCACTCCCCATCTACCAAAAGCATCAGAGGGCTGCCACTATCGCCGCTGCAGGCATCCTTACTCGCTGCCGCCGCATACCCGGCACAGAGTTGCGAGCTTAACAGGGTGACCCCATACGTGCTATTACAATAATAATCGGCAACAACCGGCAGATTAATCTGCTGCAACGTCGAGGGATACGATGCCGGCAGAGCATAAACTCCCCAGCCAATCAGGGTGCTTAGCTGATTCAGGAGCTTCGGGTCAATATTCTGTACGGAAGCACCGGAGAATATGGTGAGGGGTTGTTGGGCTGAGGCCGAGCTGAGTTCAAGTAGAGCAAGATCATTTTGTAAAAGGGAATACGAATACGCAGGATGCCTGACAATCCTTTTTACATTAATCCTTGTTCCGTTCCAGTTGCTCAGGTCATAGACACCAACCGCCACCTGAATGGCACTGGGCAACTTCCCATCAGTACAATGACCGGCAGTCAGGACCCAGTTGGGAGCAATCAAGGCACCGCCACAATACTGAGCCTGATAGAGATCAGAGACACTGGAATATAAGATGGCTGTCATCCATGGATAGGCCACAGGCGCATCATAACCACCAATAATCTGAGGAACATCCGGCAACAAACTTGATGATTCAGCTGGTTGCTCAGCAGCATAAAGCACCTGACAGAAAAGGCTTAAAAAAAGCACCCAAAAAATCAATACCTGTTTTTTCACTGCCCACCTCCCTGTTAAAAAAATATAACAAGTACAAAGAATTAATAGAGAACTACAACGAAATGCCCATTACCTTGCTGACCATTCCGTTAGAACATCCATGACAAGAGTTTTGCTTCGTTTACCCAGTTTAGTGTCGTTTGTTCCAACCATGGATGCACCGCAAGAAGTAAACTTAGGAATAGAGCGACTGCCGGGCACACCATTTCAAGCTTACGGTTACTTTTAAATGACGGTCTACTGCAACAGGGTATGTTCAAGCAGGATCTTCACCCCGATGCCGCACAGGGTCAGACCACCGAAAACCTCCACCCGCTGGCCCCAGATACCGCTGATGCGCCGCCCCAGGAGCATCCCTACCACCGTCAACACGCCGGCCACAAGTCCAATCACCAGCGAGGGCACCCAGACACTGATACTGAGCATGGCCAGGGTCAGGCCAATTGCCAGGGCATCGATACTGGTGGCCACCGACAACATGATCAAAGACCAGCCACGTGTGGGATCACGGTCTAGGTCGTCTTCATTATCGTCGGCAAAGGCCTCGAAAATCATCTTACCCCCGACAAAGGCCAGGAGTGAAAAAGCAATCCAGTGATCATAAGCCGTAATCCATTTCTGAATGGTCATCCCCGCCATCCAACCAATCACCGGCATCAATGCCTGAAACAGACCAAAATGGAAACTAAGACGGAACAGGTGCCGCCCATTCATGACTGACAAAGCAAGTCCGGTGGCCAGGGCAACCGCAAAGGCATCCATGGCCAAAGCCACCGCAATGCCCAATAAGGTAATTATATCCATGATCTTTTTTCTTCAGGAACTCTTCAACTCGGCAGCAGACACGGCAACACATCGACTCTCACACCTGTCAACTTTCGACCTTTTCGAGCGCCCATTCTTTAAATATTTTGTCAGCAAGGGGTAGAATAGTCAAGGTCTGTATTTCTTTTCTCACAGAAACTTGAACCTCTCCCTCTAGAGGACCATCTTTTATTTTCTTGCCGAAGCGCACCACCAGCGCTGCCGCCATTTGCAATGCCTCCTGCAACTGAGCGTCATTCTCATAACAGATCGCCGCCCGCCTGAGGATGGCAGTAGGACCGGGCCGAACGGGCATGGAGAGCACTGCATCCTCTTCCTGAGCCATGGTCAGCAAGCGCACGTTTTCCTGTTCATTGCGGCCAAGGATCAGCCAGCCGCCGCCGGGAAGCAGAAACTGTCGCCCTAGCAGCAGCAGACAGATATCCGGCACCGTGATATCTTCGGCCCTGACGACAAAATTCCCTTGATAAATTCGGGCAATCCGGCGGCTGAGAATGGGATCGGCCAGGATACAGCCACCGGCCGGCGAGGGAAAATCAACAATGCCAAACTCTCTGGCCAGGGCAATCTGACGCGAGCGGCCACGGCCGCTCATATTCAGCAGTTTACTCCGATCAATCCAGCCTTGCGCTTCCGCCTCTGTCTCCGGGAGCAGTCTGGCAGAAAGGGGCCGCAGCAGATAACGCTGAGCACCGGAATCACGTTCAATCACCCGCAGGGTATCACGACGCTGAGACATGGGCCGCTGCCCCAGCACCTCACCGGTGACCAGAAATGAGGCGCCAAGAGATGCCTTCATCGCTCTGGCCCGGGTGAGCATGAGGATCTTGCAATCTATACAGGGGTTGAAGTTCTTGCCGAAACCATGCTGGGGATTATGGAGCAGATCAAGATAGCCATCGCTGAGGTCCTCAATAAGCACCTCAATCCCATACTTTTTAAAGACCTCCTCCTGGTAGGCGTCACGTGAAGCCAGAAGCTCATAATCAAAAAAAGGGGTCACAAATTTGACGGCCACCACCTTGACGCCTTGTGCCGCCACCACCCGACAGGCAAGAATTGAGTCAAGACCGCCTGAAAAAAGGGCCAGGGCCGTTATCTGGGACACTGATTCTCCTTTTCCTGCAGTTCTTTTTCCTTCTGTCCCTGGCCACCTTTCGCCAACAGCTCCAGGGCCCAGGCACGGGTCTGGGCCGAGACCGAATCACCCGCCAGCATTCGCGCCAGTTCCTCCACCCTCTGATCAGGTGCAAGCAGGGAAAAAGAAGAAAGGGTCCGCCCCTGCTCCATTTGTTTGGCCACCCGGAAATGGGCGGTTCCCCTGGCGGCAATCTGGGGGAGATGAGTAACACAGAAGACCTGATGATGGGTGGCCAGTTCCTGAATCTTACGGGCCACCGCCTCAGCCGCCTCACCGCCAATACCGGCATCCACCTCGTCAAAGATGACGGTCTCCACCATATCTTTCCTGGCCAGCAGACATTTGAGGGCCAGCATCAGACGAGAGAGCTCACCGCCGGATGCCACCTTGGCGAGGGGTCTGGCCGGTTCCCCCGGATTGGCCGAGAAAAAGAATTCCACCCGATCCCAGCCATTACTTCGTACCATATCCATGCCCTGTTCCTGTTCCTGAAATCGGACCTCGAAGCCGGAACGGTTGAAGGCAAGAGAATCCAGTTCCGCTGCCATAGCTATGGTCAGATGTTCTGCTGTCTGACGACGCCCATCCGACAGAGCGGCCACCTGGCGCAAGGTCTCTTCTTCGAGAGCAGTGACAACCCCCTCCAGCTCAGCCATATTCTTATCCATATTATCAATGAGCAGAAGCTCCTCTTCCGCAGAAGCGGCATACTCAAGAACTGCCTGCAGGGTCTCACCATATTTACGTTTCAGATGCTGAAGGTTGTTGATCCGCTCATTCACCTGTTCAAGACGGGAAGGATTATGGACAAGTGCATCCTTATAGCTGCGCAGCTGGCTGACAAGATCCTCGGCCTGATAGCTGTAGGCGGTAAGCTCGGCAGCCAGCCCTTCCGCTTCCGGGTCAAGTTGAGCCACCTGCTCCATGTCCCGCCGCACCTCAAACATCCCGTCCACCAAGGTGGAGGAAAGAAAGCGATACGTCTTCCGGCTGAGCATAATCAGGCTATCCGCATTCTTGAGCCGCTTTCGTTCCGCGGCCAGCTCCTCATCTTCACCCGGCACCGGCCCAATCTGGCGGATTTCTTCCAACTGATACTGGAGGAAATCCCGCCGCTGCTCCTTATCCCGCTCCTGCTGACGGAGCTGACTCAACTCATCTCTCTTCTGTTGCCACTGTGAAAAAACCTGAGAAACCTGCCCTCGGGCCTCCCAATGTTCACCAAGGGCATCAAGGAAATCAAGATGAAGTGCCGGCTGCAACAGTTGTTGATGATCATGCTGGCTGGCAATACTGAGCAGATTCGCTGCCAGCATGGAGACCATCTTCACCGTTGCCAGAGAACCGTTCACATAGAGCCTGCTCTTACCGCCGCTGGTGATCACCCTTTTAAGGATCACCGTGGAATCATCACCAAGCCCTGACTCCTGCAAGGCCTGCAATAAGTCACGCTGTTTGGCGTTGACCACAAACAGCGCCTCCACCACACACTGCTGTGCACCATTCCTGATCCAATCAGACTGTGCCCGACCACCCATGAGAAGATGAAGAGCCCGCAGCATGATGGACTTGCCGGCACCGGTCTCACCCGTCATCACCACCAGCCCGCTTCCCTCGTCCTGATCAAAGACAAGGTGCAGCGACTCAATCAGGGCCAAATTTTCAACCTTCAGCTCACACAGCATCTTTTCTTTCCATACATATACTCATAATCATCATCCTTCCTTGACTCACTTCACAAACAACGTTATTCTGAAATGGTAAGGTCTTTTCCCTCTTTTTCACAGTCCTTAATCGCCATAACAGGCTTACCATGCCCAAAAAAAACAGCCTCAGCGCCAGCCTCGAAGATTATTTGGAGGCAATTTACCATATCATTCAAGAAAAAGATGTGGCCAGAAGTAAAGAGATAGCTACCCGACTGCAGGTCAGTCGAGCATCGGTCACAGAAGCACTGCGGGCGCTCTCCAAAAGGGAACTTATCAATTATGCCCCCTATGAAGCCATTACGATGACCACAAAAGGGGAAAAAGCTGCAGAAAATGTCATCTTCCGCCACGATGCCCTGAAACAATTCTTCATTGAAGTTCTAGCTGTGGAACGCAGTGTGGCAGAAGAAGGTGCCTGCAGAGTGGAGCATGCCGCCCCGCCGGAGGTAATTTCCCACATGATCTCCTTCATCGAATTTTTAAAGATCTGCCCTCGCGGCGGCAACGAACTTCTCCAAGGCTTTGCGGACTACTGCAAACGGGGCAAGACACGAAGCAACTGTGACGCCTGTGTTTCAAGCTGTCTTCTTCAGGGAACGACAAAAGAAGCTCATTAAGCCGGCTCCCCCAAGCGTTTATCCCAGCAAACCTGCGATTTCTCCCTCTTCAGGAAAACGTTTCATTTCCTTCTTGGAAAACACCTTCTTCCCATCAACAGTAACCTCAAAAACCCCACCTGTTGAGGGAACCAACTCCACCTCAACACCCGACATATTCTTCAATTCCTCTTCCAACCTGGAAGCACGAGGTTGATAGTTTCACTTTGTACAATATTCAATTATGATCTTCATAGCTATCCTCTCAATAATAATCTTTTCGACTTTGATTCATAAAGCGGCAACAATATATCCCAAAAGGATGTAAAGCAATTTAATCGACACAAGCAAGACAGACAACCTTTAAACTGGTCTTAACTCATTTGCAGCATCAAGATATGGCGGCACCACAAGCAATTATCTCAAACCACTCCATGTCGTACTGTATTTTTCAGAGAGACATGGTATAGTCATTTTTTTGTAAAATTTTTTCAGCCGCCCTTACCGGATTCAATTCAAAAAAGATCTTATGTTAGAGTCAGACCCACATGCAGTCCTTTTTGCCATTCTTGACGACCTTAATCAGGAAGAACAACGACGGCTCTCGCCAGCCGCCAGCCTGAGCGTTCAGGCCAAACGAAGAGCGACTGAGACGAGACAAGGGCATCGTCAGGCCTATGCCCTCGATGCCGACCGCATCCTCCATTCCCGGGCATACACCCGCTACATCGACAAGACACAGGTCTTCTGTCTGATTGCAAACGACCACATCACCCACCGGGTTCTGCATGTGCAGCTGGTCTCCCGCATTGCCAGAACAATTGGCCGTTTCCTCCATCTCAACGAGGATCTCATTGAAGCCATCGCCCTTGGCCATGATATCGGTCATCCCCCCTTTGGTCACGATGGTGAACATTTCCTGGCCACACTTTGCAAGAAACATGGACTCCCCCCTTTTCAGCACAATATCCAGTCGATACGCTTCCTTGATCAGCTGGAACGCAAAGGGCAAGGCTGGAACCTCAGTCTGCAAACTCTGGATGGCATTCTCTGCCACGATGGAGAATTACATAGCCATCAGTTGATTCCTCTGCCTATAGACGATTTCATTGACTTTGACCGAAAGATGGCCGCCAAGCAGGCAGATCCTTCACTCAATCTATGCCCGGCCACACTCGAAGGATGCGTAGTCCGTCTGGCCGATACCATCGCCTATATCGGCCGCGATATTGAGGACGCTATCACCCTGGGTCTGATCAAACGAACAGATATCCCCGAGTCCTGTCGTCAAACTTTAGGGGAAGGCAACGGTTCCATTGTCTACACCTTGGTCACAGATTTGATCTGCAACAGCCAGGTGGCAGCTCCGGGCGCACAGCACAACAGCTCAGACAACTACATCGGATTCAGCGAGGCAATCGCGTGCACCCTGAAAGAACTCAAGGAGTTCAACTACGCCCGTATCTACCTTCATCCCCAGACAAAAAGCAGCATGCCCCTCATACAAAAATGCTACGAGACCCTCTTTGAGTCCTGCCTGGGCTGCCTGGAAAAGAACGGCGCAGAGCTCTCAACACCCCCTGACCTTCTGCTCGCCATGACAGACTCCACTCTGGCCAATCAAACCCCAGCCACTAAGGCCCGCGATTATATCGCCGGCATGACCGACGACTTTTTCCTGAAACAGGCCAAAGCTGTTGGCTGTAAGGTGCCGCAAAAAAGATGAATATTTCCCTGCAAAAATTTATCCCCGGAGAGAATGTCCGGATGATGGTCATTGCCACCTTTATAGGCCTGATGGCCGGGGTGAGTATTATTGTCTTTCGCACTGTAGTTGAAGGAATGGAAAGCCTTTTCCTTGAAGGTGGCAAAGAGCTGTTGGGCATTAACAAAGGAGGATGGCACTTGCTGTTCCTCCCCCTGATTCCCATGGTCGGCATGGTCCTGCTGATTCCACTCTCTCTGCTTTTTCCTGGAGAGGTGAACGGCTACGGTTTCACCAAATTCCTGCGCAAGGTAAACCTGGAAGGCGGATACATCAGGGCCAAGACAATCGTTCTCAAGCTCATAGCCACCGCCCTGACCATCGGCACAGGAAACTCCGCCGGTGTCGAAGGACCCATTGCCGCCATCGGCGGAGCCATTGGCTCACAGATTGGACAATTTTCCAAAGTTTCCGGCGCCCGCATGAAGGTCTATATTGCCGCCGGTTGCGCCGGAGGTATTGCCGGTATCTTTAACGCTCCCCTGGCCGGCATCTTTTTTGCCTCAGAAATTGTCCTGCTCGGCACCTTTGAGATCTCATCCTTTTCCGCCCTGGTCATTGCCTCAGCCATATCCACAGTGGTCACTCGGGCCTGGTATGGCGAGAACCCCCTTTTTTCCATACCGGCTTACCATCTGGTCAACCCCTTTGTTGAGCTGCCACTCTACACCATCATGGCCGTGGTCACCGGCCTGATCGCCGTCTTTCATATCCGGATTTTTTACTATATCCGCGACAAATACCGGATTCTGCCTATCCATCCCCAGCTCAAACCCCTGACCGGGGCCTTTATTATAGGATGCATCGGCATGGCCTATCCTCAGATCATGGGTAGTGGCTATCAGTTTATCGAATCAGTTATGAATGGCAACGGGACACTCTTCCTACTTCTCGGCCTCATTTTCTTCAAAATTATTGCCACCGCCATTACCCTTGGCTCAGGGGGAGCCGGCGGTGTCTTTGCCCCTGCCTTGTTTATCGGGGCGATGATTGGCGGTGCCTTCGGCCACGTGGCCAATATAATCTCCCCCACCATGACTGCTGATCCGGGGGCCTATGCCACCGTAGGCATTGGTACCTTCCTGGCCGCATCCACCCACGCACCCATGACCGCCATATTTCTACTCTTCGAGATGACCGGCAACTATATGATCATCGTCCCGATCATGCTCACCTCCATTATCGCGACAATTGTCGCAAAAAAATTCAATGAAGACTCCATCGACACCGTAGATTTCACCCGCGAAGGCATTGACATCCACGAGGGCCGTGAAACAGCGATCATGAAATCAATCCGTGTGGGCAAGGCCATCACCGAAGATGTTGACTTTATCAGTGAAAAAGCGAACATCAATCACCTGCTGGAAATATTCCGCATGACCAAGGGAGGCTTTTACTTTCCTGTTGTTGACGACTCAGGCAAGATGACCGGAATCGTCTCCATGCAGGATGTGAAAAACATCCTGCATAAAGCTGAAGAAGAACGCGTCTGTTATCTGGTGGGCGGAATATGCAGCCGCGACGTGATCATGCTCACACCCGACGACTCACTCTATACAGCCATGCAGCTCTTTGACATTAAGGGCATTGAAGAAATCCCGGTAGTTGAAGATCTGAATAATAAATGGGTGGTCGGCATGCTCAAGCGCCGAGATGTGCTTGCGGCCTACAATCATGAAGTGTTGAAGAAAGGGATCAGCGAAAAAGCAGAAACCATCAGGATAACCTGTGGTGGTTAAATGCTGAGATCTTCTTGCTTGCCATCATTTATTTATACAAACAATGACAAGATCATGGTAAATGATTACTTGCTTTACTGATCTAGACTCATCAATGCATACCCTACTCACAACAGGCGCTCGTAGCTCAGCTGGATAGAGCACCGGACTTCGAATCCGGGAGTCGGGGGTTCGAATCCCTCCGGGCGCACCAATAAACAAAAAAAGCACTTATCGGACATTCCGGTAAGTGCTTTTTTGTTTGTGCCGTTTTTATTGTTTCCAGTTTTTCAATTTGGCAAGGTGGAGTTTTTGATAGCCGGATAGGAGTTTTTTATGTGCATTAAAACCCTCAAGACTCAAGCCCGGACTGTGCAAACCGTAAAAGAGTTCTTTTGCTTCGATAATATCCCTGCAGGTTTGCAGGGTATTTTCACCATACATAAGCTGAAAGCTGTCGACATAGTCAGCAAGTTGCCTTGTTGCATCGTTTTTCATTTCCAGCAGAACCCGCAAGCATTGATAATAGAGGGTGGCCTTGTCATCAAGCTGGTCAGTATGCAGGCACCAGTCCACCCAGTCGATGGCTTCGCTGTTTTTAAGTGCAAGGCATAACATGGCTTTTAACTCGCCAATACGTAAAGAGGCCCAGGTAGTGTTGGGATCAGGGGCAACCCCGATAAATTCAGCAACACCTTGAAAATCGTTGTATCCGCCCTGATCTAGACGATCAAAAAGAGCCTGCCATTGGGCATGCTCAAGATTTTTCAAGGAAAGAATTTCTTTTCGAAACAAGGCTCCTTCATTTTTGTTATTCCAGATCAAATCGTCAATAGGGTATATATCGGACATACCGGGGACAATGATTCGGCAGGCATAAACATTGAGATGGGTAAAATCTGAGATATAGATATCAAAGCCCATCTCATGAATCAGCTCACATAAAAAACTGAATTCATCTTCGTTGTTTGCGTCAAAATTCCAATCATAAAATTCATAATCAGCTTTATTTTTAAAAAAGTCGAATGCCATTACACCGCTGGAATCTATAAAGTGTGTCTCCAGATTATGATGGTCGGCAACTTCATCGAGATCAAAACTGGGAGACTGAAAAGCATCGAGTTGATTGAGCCCCCTCCCCTGTAACAATTCCGTGACAGTTCGCTCCAAGGCCACTTCAAAACTTGGATGCGCCCCGAAGGAAGCAAATACAGTTGCGTTGACGGGATTAATGAGCGTGACGCTCATCACAGGGTAACGCCCACCTAATGACGCATCAGCAATGCGAAGCTGATAGCCATGTTGCCGCAGGTTATTCAGAGATTCTGTTATTTTGGGAAAGCGGGCAAGGACCTTGTCGGGTACTTCAGGAAGACAGATGCCTTGGCTAATTATTTTATTTTTAATGAAACGCTCAAACACTTCTGACAGGCTTTGAACGCGAGCCTCATAGGCGGTATTGCCCGCAGACATCCCGTTGCTCACATACAGATTGTCGATAATGTTGACCGGAAACCAGATCGTTTCATTATCACGTTGGCGTTGATAAGGGCAAGCGCAGACACCACGTTCACCTTCTCCTGAGTTGGTGTCAAATATGGTTGAGGCACTGAATTCGTTTTCCGGGTCATAGTAATGCCAGAGGTTTTCATCGAGCAACGCCGTCGGAATCTCATTATTATCGCTCTGAAACCAGCGTTCATCTGGATAATGAACAAATTCACCTTGTGCAAAGTCTTCGCCAAGGTAGAAATCAGCAAAAAAATAATTGCAGCTTAAACGTTCAAAATATTCACCCAGCGCACTCGCCAGACAAGATTTTTCCGTGGTACCTTTCCCATTGGTATACATGAGTCCACATTCTTTATCGCGGATATGCACAGAGTAAACGTTTGGTATCGGGTTTAACCAGGAGACTTCTTCAATATCGAAGCCTAAATCAACAAGTTGTTGCTGCATGGTTTCAATAGATGATTCCAAGGCGGCATCTTTTCCTTTTATAAATGTTGCTTCGTTCATTATTTCGTAGATTCCAATAGTGGTAACTAACAGATAGTTGTTTTTCAGACCAACAGTTCATGGGGACAAATAACACAGGGTCACCACTTAAAAATATTCCAGTCTACAGAACTCGCTTCTTCCATCAATTTGCCTTAGAAAAATTATAATGCTGGCCAGTACACAAAGCTACAGACTGTGAAATGGTGTAGGAAATATCTGGTAAAGAAATAAAATGGTAATCCAATCTGATTTGATTATCCCATATTACTGGAGGTTACAGTGGCAACAACAATATATCTTGCCAATTTACCACTGAAAGTGAACAAGGAGAATAACAGAAAGTTCAGACGCAAAGAGCCACTTACAAGGCAAAGCGGATCGCCAATGATCGGGACCCAGGAGAGCAGGAGCGACCAGGAACCATATTTTCGGTAGAGAAGAACGGTTTTGTCAAGTCTGGCCTCATCAATACGCAGGAGCTTGGTTGCCAGAAGAGAAGATCCCCAAAGTCCAATAGAGTAAGTGGTACAAGCCCCTAGAAAGTTTCCCAAGGTTGCCACCACAACCACCTCTTTTATCGGGTATGCCTGCAGGATCAGGGTCACCAATAACCATTCGGAGCCAAGCGGCAGAATGGTTGCCGCCAGGAAACTGATGACAAAGAGCGCCGTCAGACTGTGTTGGAATAGAAAATTGTCCAAGAACATTTCACAGGAAAATTTTTGAAACTTATAAAAAGACTAATCTAAAAACACTACAGAGCATCATAGACGGCAATACCTGTCGATCTTACAGAAATGGAGGCTAGAGGCACATAGTGAAATACCAAAAATTATAAAGACCTTGTTTCCCTGCGATATTGGCTGGTTAGGTTTGTGTCCACATTAATTTAATGTAAAGGATGTGGACGAATGTGGACAAAATAAAAATAAAAAGGGGTACAGAGTCTCCTCTGTACCCCTTGATTTTACTGGTGCCCACGGCGCGAATCGAACGCGCGACACCAGGATTAGGAATCCTGTGCTCTATCCCCTGAGCTACGCGGGCAGAATAGATTTTTCAAACAGGGGGCATAATACCTGAGATTATTGAAAACGCAATATTTTTCAGGATCACGATTTCAGACCAAGCCTCTGCCTTTTACACAGACTCACCGTCAGGGACTATATTTCCAGAATAAGCATTATAATGGGTATGAGAGTTGACAATACAATTGCGCCCCACTATGTGCCCCCTGGGGATCACTGCCTCTTTGCCAATCAGGGTAATCCCGGTATAGAGATGGGTCGGTTGCTTTCGATTTGGAATATGGTGATTACTCCCCGCACCTATCACAGCTCCGGATCCTACATGAACGCGTTTATCAAAAATGGCAAGATCAACAGAGGCGCCAGTATCCACCACGCAATCGATAAAAAGGATAGAATCCTTGACCACTGCCCCTTCTTCAACCACAACCCCTGGAGCCAGCACTGAATTGATCACGGTTCCCTTAATAGTACAACCAGCAGAGATCATGGAGCCTTTGACAACCGCGTCAGCCCCATAACGTGCCGGTGCCCGGTCAGCCCGCCGCTCTTCAGCCTCCACATTACTTCGTATCCCCCATCTCTCAGGCGAAATACCACTCCCCGGCTTGAGGAGATCCATATTGGCCTCCCAATAAGCTTGGATCGTACCCACATCCCGCCAATAGCCATAAAAAGGATAAGCGAAGACATTATCATTTTCAATGGCCCAAGGCAGGATATGCATGCCAAAATCAACCTCATCGCGATTTCTTGCCAGGGTATCGAGCAAATAGCGCCGATTAAAAACATAAATTCCCATGGAGGCCAGATTTGTCCGGGGATTTTTCGGCTTTTCTTCCCATTCAACAATACGATTATGGGTATCGATAATCCCGGCACCGAACTGATGGATCTCGCTCTTTGGAACCACCATCATGGCCACAGTCACATCCGCCTTTTTATGACGATGGTACTCAAGCATGGCATAAAAATCCATGTGATAGATATGATCACCTGATAACAGAATCACCTCATCAACTGGATTTGCCTCAAGAAAATCAATATTCTGCCGTACCGCATCCGCAGTCCCCTTATACCAGTCTGAATCTTTAAAACCGGTGCGAGGAGGAAGGATCTTCACCCCGCGACTCCTACCTGTAAAATCCCAGGCCTCACCAGTGCCGATATGTTTCATCAGAGAAAGGGGCTTATACTGGGTCAAGACCCCGACCTTTGTCAGCCCCGAATTCATGACATTGCTGAGACTGAAATCGATAATCCGGTACAGCCCTCCAAAGGGTACTGCCGGTTTGGCCCGACTCTGAACCAGAATGTTTAATCGACTGCCAACCCCACCGGCAAGCAACAGAACCAAGGCATCTTGTTTCCGATTCATCGCATCACCTCACCAGGTGCCACATTCATTTTCCATTGCTCAGCAGGCAGGTGAGGATCGATAGTGGCGCCTTCGCCAATGACAGTGTGCGCGGGGACCTGATTATTCCAACCAATCACCGTCACCGCTCCCGCCATCCCTGGCTCACGCGGATTTAGGCCGTCCTTGGCCGTCACCGCTCCCGCCATCCCTGGCTCACGCGGAGTGAGGTCATCCTTGGCTGTCACCGCTCCAACATCAGGCCCAAGGCTTGGACCAACACGCACACCCTCACCAAAAACGCTGTTCACATCTGCGACCACCTTGTTCAAACAACAATTTTCACCAATCTCATTATTAAAAAAGAGAACAGAACCTTCCACCACTGCTCCTTTTCCTACATGCACCCCAGGAAACAGAATCGAATTCCGCACTTCTCCCTCGACCACACAACCATTATAAATCATACTATTCTGGACAGTGGCCTCTTCCCCGATCAGGGTGGGCTGGACATCACAGATACCCCGGTGGGCAAGATTGGTTCGTACTCCCCATTTTTCCATATCAATCTTTGGGTTCTCACCCAGAAGGTCCATATTAGATTGCCAGTACTCTTCAATAGTGCGGGTATACCCCCAATATCCCTGATGTTTATACCCATAAATCCGACAGTTCTGCTCCATGAGCATGGGGATAATATCCCGGCCGAATTCATAGGAATTCTTGCCATGGTTTTCCTCAAGGGCACGGTAGAGGATATCGGGCCGGAAACACAAAACCGTGAGAGAGGCCCAACGGGACTGTGGTTCCGCAGGTTTTTCCCAATAGGAGAGGACCCTCCCCCCCCGCTCCCCGTCTTCATCATCGAGTGCCGCCACCCCAAAACGGTGGGCCTTTTCCAGAGGCACCTGAATACAACCAATGGTAAGATCAGCCTTCTTTTCATAGTGATAGGCAATCATCTTCCGATAATCCATATTATAAATATGGTCACCTGAAAGAATCAAAATCTCTTCCGGATGATGATAGCGGATAAAATCAAGGTTCTTGTAAACAGCATCAGCAGAGCCCAGATACCAGTCGGCACTGTCCATATCCTTAAAGGGGGGAAGAATTGAGATGCCACGGAAACGGCCGATCATGTCCCATGCCGCTCCGGTGCCTATATGATTAATCAGAGAGAAGCTCCGATATTGACTGAGGATGGCAATCTGCTCGATACCGGAATTCATCAGATTGCTCAGGACAAAATCAATGACTCGGCAGAATCCCCCAAAGGGGACGGCTGATTTCGGACGATAACAGGTCAGGACATTTAGCTCATCAACCCGACTTCCTGCCAAAATCATCGCAAGAGTGGAAGGTGTATTCATTCTTCACCCACTAAAAGGAAAGGAATATTTTTCACTTTAACACCACCTATTTCGCCATATGCTTCGCCTTTTACTTCATATGACGGGTAGTAAGCCGTTTAAGAGTCAGAGAGGTAAATTCTTGATATTCTGGAGCAAGATTCTTCAAAGGAACCTCTGCTCGGGCAGCCTCTTTATGCCCGCCTGCGGACCCCACAGTACCAAAGATACGAGTGGCAAGTTTTCCCGCGTTTTTTCGATAGCCGTCACAACGAAAGATCACAATTAGACGCTCACCATGGATACCCGAGACAAAGACCCAGTCCACCTCATCAACATGATTAAGAAAATCGGCAATAATCACCAGCACATCAGGACTGCGGACCTTACCGACATGGGAATACAAACGTCGTTTTGAATATTTCAGTTCTGCCAGTCCGGCAAAAAAATATTTGAGCTCAGAACGCCTGAGATCAGTAAGCTCAATCTTTCTCACCAGATTTCTATTGGCAAGGGTAAAGAGATAACGAAATGAGATCCCATCAGAGAGACGGGATTGTTTCTCGAAATTACGGGTATCCACCTTGATCCCGTAAAAAAGAGCTGTGGCCGTGGCCACTGTGGGCTTAATACCGGCTGCCCGCAAATACTCCACAAGCATGGAGGAGGCCGCGCCATAATCTGGACGGATATCTATAAAACCAGCCTGACACTCTCCAGAAAGTGGGTGGTGATCAATTACTGCATCAAATTTAACCTTCTCAAAACAGGGGAGATGTGCCGGTTGTGAATCAACCAGCACTTTTTTAGTGAAGGTATCGAGTTTTATAGTATTCCACTTCTCAAGAGGGATCTTTAAACGTTGCACCATGGCAATATTATTCAATCGTCGGATCTCGTTCGGGTGGGCGATAACAACGTTTTTCACCCGGTAGCGGAGCAACTGTTTAATAGCCATGGCACAGGCCAAAGCATCAGGATCTGCGTTAATACAGACAAGGACCTCATCCTCTTTTTCAAAAATATTCCAGAATCCCTGTAAACGTTCCTTGGCTGTTCTTAGAGAGACACCCATGGTACAGGAAGATGCGCTATTTTTTTGTTTTATCGCCATTAAAATATAATCCAGTCCCGGGAGACTGGGGTTTCCATACAGGTTATTAAAGTAATTCCACTTACCCGTTATCATCCCAAGGATGTCTTGGAAGACAAGGGCCTTTGTTAAAAAAGGGGAGAGATTATCCTTCCTCCGGCTTCACTGCATACGAAAAATTTTATCGCAGTTACTCAGAGTCAAAAGCTGAACACCAACGAATCCATCTATCACTATAGCATATCGCCAAACAGGAAAGCAAGTCTGCTGCACACTGATACAAACTCTCTGCCTCTATTCTTTCTGCTCTGCAAAAAGAGGCACGGTGGGAAAAAGTGAGGGATCAGTATGGGGAATAAAACGGGCACCGGAGAAGCGGATCATAAATTCCTGGTTCACATTCAATTCAACATAGGTGATTTTAGAGACAATATCAAGACACTCCTGGCGAGCTGACCTCGCCAGCAGAACCTGCTCAGCTCCCCGAAGCGAACTGTTGCCGATAGCCCTATAGACCGACAGGTCCAGATCAGGGAGCATCCCCAGGGTTATTGCCTGCTGCGGATTGATATGGTTGCCGAAAGCCCCGGCCACACAGATCTCGGCCAAGTCAACAAAAGCAAGCCCAACCTGATTGACCAGGGTAGCCAGGACCGCATACATGGCGGCCTTGGAACGAATCATCGCATCAAGATCAATCTGCTCAAGCAGCACCTCATCATCGCCGTCCTTGGCAGCCACTACGACAAAAGACGGCTGACCATCCCGCATCACTAGTCGCTGCCGCATAAAGGCAGCACGAAGCGGATCGTTCTCACGGGCAGGATCTCTGAATTTTCCACGGACATCAATGATCCTGGCAAGATAGAGAGAGGCCACGAGATCAATCAGACCGGAGCCGCAGATGCCACGCGCCGGTGCGCCGTCAATGGTTTTCACCTCCATTGAATATGTCTCCGGATCAATGGAGACATATTCAATGGCACCAGGCGCTGCCCGCATTCCCATCCGGGCCACCCCACCTTCGAGCGCCGGACCGGCAGCCCCGGCACAGGCAATAAGCCAGTCCCGATTGCCCAAGACCACCTCGGCATTAGTGCCGACATCAATCAGCATTCGAGTCTGTTCGGATGCGGCCATACCCGAGGCAAGAATCCCTGAGATCAGATCACCGCCAAAATAACTGCCAATGGAGGGCATAATCCACACCGGAGCGGCCCCGTGCAGGATCAGTCCGAGTTCCCGGCTCTCCATGGGCTCGACACCATTCACCATGGGGATATAAGGCTCCCGGCAGATATGAAAGGGATCAAGGCCAAGAAGAAGATGAGTCATGGTTGTATTGCCGGATACCGACAGGGCCCGGACCTCACCGGCCTCCACCCCGCAGCCAGCAACCAGCTCCGCCGTCAGAGTATTGATACAGTCAACCATACTCTGCTGCAGGACAGCAAGGCCAGGATCAATGAAGGAAAAATCAATCTCCCGCTTTTGCCTTCGAATGTTGGTAGCCTGATGAATGCGGCTGAGGATATCAGCCCCATATTCGATCTGACTGTTTTCACACCCCGCAGACGAAAGAATCCGGCCGGTCAAGAGATCCACCAAAGTCGCCTCCAGATGCGTGGTGCCAAGATCTAGGGCCATGGCAGGAAGCGTTGCCGGCATTTCAGATAGAAAATCCGCCAGCACCCACCTCTCTGGGAGATCATTAACCAGGGCAACCCCGGAAAATCCTGCCTGACGAAAACGCCGGCACAACACCACAATTCTGGCAAAAGGGATTTCCAGCGGTCGGCGGTCGGGCAATGTCGCCCTGAGGGCATGACGCAGACGATCCAGATCGGCAGTATTATCCTGCAAACTGGGTTTCTCCGCCGTCACGGGAACAGCGAAGACAAACGGAATTATATTTTTTGCGGGCATCTTATTTTCCTTCATTTTTCCATTGATCCGCTATTGTGCCAGAGCGGCAGGGAATCAATCTCTCTTCATCCATCCTTGACCTGCGTAACGGAACAATCAAAAACGGAGTATTTATTGCACAACGGCTTCTAGAAACCCACTTGTCTTCTCCTTGACGAGAGCTCTGGATGATGGTACCTAATTTCATTAAAGATGTAAGAATCATATAATTGGTACCTTGAAAATCAGGATTTGATCTTGTTATTATTAAATCGCTACATACTGACCCAGTTTCTCAGGATCTTCTGCACTGTTGCCGCCGGCTTTGTTGCTATCTATATCCTTATTGATTTCTTTGAGAAGATAGACAATTTTATGGAGGCTGGCAAGCCGCTCAGCCTGGTCTTTAAATTTTTTATCCTCAGTATCCCCTTTATCATTGATCAACTTGGGCCCGTGCTCATCCTGCTCTCAGGGGTTATTACCCTCGGCCTGCTCAATCATCAACATGAGCTGACAGCACTCAAGGCCGGCGGCATTCCTCTCCGTGCCATTGTCAAACCGGCGATCATCGGAGGACTGCTCTGCACCCTTCTCTTTCTCGTCATGGCCCAATGGCTCCTTCCGGTAACCATTTCCAGTACCAACACCATCTGGTTCGAGAACGTTAAAGGCATGGTTCCACTGGGGATTTTCCGCAACGGACGCTACTACTATAAAGGACAAGAAGGGTTCTACTCCTTCGCCCGTCCTGATCCCCGTCAGGCAGCCTTTTTCAATTTTTCCTACTCAAGCTGGACAGATCCGTACAACCTCAGCACTTTGCTCAGCGCGGAATCAGCCGAATGGAAAGATCAACAATGGATACTCCATAATGGACAGACGCAGGTAAACACCGGGAAAGATGGATACAAGACCACCCTTTTTAGCGAAAAGAAAATTTCCCTGCCCGAGAGCCCGGATGATTTTTTTGTGCCGGAATATGAGGCATCTGAACTTTCCATAACCGCGCTCTATCAACGGATCTATAAACAACAGACACGTGAGGATACGGTCAAGGCCTGGGCAGATTTTTACAGCCGCATCTCCTACACCCTTCTCGGCCTGCCCCTGCTGCTGCTTGGCCTGCCTGTACTCCTCATCTCGTACCAGAAATGGGGACGCGATCTTTCCATTGCCATTCCGGCAAGCTGCGGACTGGCCTTTGTCGCCTGGGGCCTGTGGGGCGCCCTGCAATCCCTGGCCAGAGCCGATTACATCAATCCCCTGCTGGCAGCGGTCGTCATCCATTTTTTCTTTGGCAGCGCCGGACTCTTTCTCCTGTACAGACAGAACAAATAAGCGCGAGATGAAAACTTGTTCTCACAAACAACAGATCGGGATTGTTGGTGTTCCTCCCCTGGCAATCATTGAACAATTAGAAGCAGATGGCGATACAATCTTTGACCTGGATGAGCCCATCGTCAAAAGAGATATAGAAATAGCCTCGTCCTATCTGCCCCGGGTATTCTGCGCCATCCTGCGCACCGTGGTTATCAATGCGATCAGCCTGAAGCCTGATCGTATCTATATCGATGTGGGCCCGGGAAAATGCGACTGCGCTCTGCATACCGCCACCATCCTCAAGAATATCCTGCCGGAGACAATCATCACCACAACCAGGAATCAGGATAAAAAAGATTTTGGCACTCCCCTCTGCACCACCAGGATGCCACTGCTCGACAAAGTCAGCGCCATCACCAAGTCGGTGCAATCGGCCAGACCTTACCAGGACCTGCCTGCCTGCCCCCCCACCGCCGGATTCTGGGGGGTACCGCCCCGTGATTTTTCCCTGCTCAGCCTCTTCCCCGACACGACCCATGTCTACGGCTGGACCCGCTGTATGGAAAACAAGACCCCTGACCACCAAAGCCTGGAAGAACTCTACAACCCGGATATCCCCACGGTCTTTTTTGCCCAGTCCTTCTGTGCCAAAACCGCACTGGCCAGGCACCTGGCAAACCGGCACCCGCATGGACTCTATGTGGACTGTGATGTCACCGCCGGCAACAGCACCAAGGCAAAAATCCAGGCCTTCCTTGAACTTTCAACACTGCAAAAGAGTAAGGGCGGAGGAAAAAAAGCAGAGTTCTGCCTTCTCTCCCCTGACCTTCCAGGCTTCTGACATGCTGCTTGCTGATTTCGGAACCTCATACTGCAAACTTTGGGATACCACAACCAAAACACCGCAACTCATTGCCACCAAAGAGATTGACCAGGGCCTGAAGGTGGATATCGCCACCGGGCATAACGGCAAACGGCACGCCAGCCGCTATATCAATGAGCTCACGGCCCTGGCCAAGGGCGGTAATGCCCTGATTGATACTGACCACTACACCCTTCTCGACTGCGGCAGTCGGGATATCAAATTTATTCGTTACGATCAGGGCAAGATTAAAAACATGGGTTGGAATGCGGAATGCGGTGCCTCCATGGGTTTCACCATTGAACTGCTGGAGCGATACTACAACCTGGATTTTACCACCATGCAGGTCCCTGCCAGCTCCTTCTCGGTGACCTGCGGGGTTCTGGGCATGAGTCATATCTTTGATGCGGTGGTAGAGGGCGCAAGCGAGGGAGAGGCAGTTGCCAAATTCGTCAAAGGAATTGCCCTCAATGCCTATAACTTTGCCGGAAGCCCTGAAACTCTCTACCTTTCGGGCGGACTCTGTCACAACCCCTTATTTGTGGCCTCGTTCCCCTGCAAGGTTGTATGCCTGGGACGCTTTGTCCTCCTGCAGGGGCTGAAAGCCAGCTGGGACGAGCAGCAGGACTAAACAGTTCACGTATGCAATCCCACCCCGGCTAGCAACAGTGCCGCCACCAGAAGGGCCAGAGCAATCCGATACCAGCCAAAGACAGCCAGACTCCCTCGCTGCAGGAAACTAACCATCCACTTGATTGAGACCCAGGCCGAGACAAAAGCGCAGGCAAAACCCAGCAAGGGTCCAATTAAACCGAAGTTTGCCATGATCATGATGCCGTTCTTATACGCCTCATAGACCGTTGCCGCGCCCAAGGTCAGCAGTCCCAAAAGAAAGCTGAACTCCACTGCCGCCCCTAGCTCCGCCCCCATCAGCAGCCCTCCGGAAATAGTTGCCAAACTGCGGCTGACCCCCGGCCACATGGCCAGGCACTGTATCAAGCCGATGCCTAAGGCCTGACGCCAGCCGAAGTGTTCAATTGACAGGCCGTCGCTTCTCCCGCCATCCATCGATGCTGTTTGAGCTCGCCTTCTGCCCAGAATAACGAGGAATATCCCGCCTACAAACCAGGCCGCAGTCACAGGCCAGAGTCCGAACAAGCGAGCCTTGATCTGATGCTCAAACAAGAGTCCAACCACCGCCGCCGGCAGAAAGGCAATCACCAAATTCCAGGCCAGACGCTTCCCGGCTGCATCCCTGCCCAGCAGCCCCAACGACATCTGCCTGATCCGCCTTCGATAGAGTCCCAGCACCGCCAGGATCGCTCCGGCCTGAATAACAATGGCATAGGCATTGGCCGCCTGTTTTGCTGTAGGGTCATCGGCAAGGCCCAGGATATTCTCTGTCAGGATCAGATGGCCTGTGGAACTCACGGGCAGATATTCGGTGGCGCCTTCCACTAAACCGAGGATGGCGGCATTGCGGAGACTGAGCGGATGAACGGCTATTTCTTCAGTAGAAGAAACATGTTCCCCTCTCTTTTCACTACAGAAGACAACAACCGGCATGACCATTATGTTTATACTTATAGCGATTCCCAAAGAGAGTGAACAAAACCATCGGAAAGTCTTCTTTTGCTTTTTCATGGTAACAACTTCCTTTCTCAAAAAATAGTATTAGGGTATCTTTATCTACCCCTTATTCAGAGACGACACTAGCCGAAAATCAAAACAAGTCAACCCAATTTCCTGCCATGTCTATTTCCCGAAACATCCTTGCCCGGCCACATGAAGAAAACTTCAGAAATACGTCAGTTGTCGTTCTCCATTCAGCACGGTAGGTAGAAATCCACCATGTATAAAATCTTAATTATAGAAGACGAGATAAAGATCGCCCATTCCTTGAAACAGGTCCTGGAAGAAGAAGGGTACAGCGTCAATGCCGCTGTGACCGGTGAGGAAGGCTTTTTTCTGATCAACACCGATATCTTTGATGTGGTAATCCTCGATCTCATGCTTCCTGGCCGCAGCGGTCTGGAAATTCTCGAAGTGCTGCGCCGCCGCGACAAGCAGACCCTGGTCCTCATTCTAACGGCCCGGGACACCGTTGAAGACCGCATTTTAGGTCTCGATTGCGGGGCGGATGACTACATGATCAAACCCTTTGCCGTCAGTGAACTCCTGGCCCGTATCCGCGTCCTGCTCCGCCGGGGCAGAAGTGAACAGGTCTTCCGTCTCCAGTTCGCCGGGCTGGATCTGGATCTGGTAACACGGGAAGTACATCGTGATGGACAAACCCTGGACCTGACCGCCAAGGAATTCGACCTGCTGACCTATCTGGTGCGGCACCAGGGCCGGTTTATCACCCGGGGAATGATCGCCCGTGATCTCTGGCAGGAAGCCATGCGGGCAACCCCTCTGGATAACGTCATCGATGTCCATATGGCCCGTCTCCGACGCAAGGTCGACAAAGATTTTCCTGAGAAACTGCTCCATACCATCCGCGGCGTCGGCTTCATCCTCAAGAAGGAAGAGTCATGACCCTGCACACCATAACCCAGTCCATCCGCACCCGGATCACCCTCTGGCATCTGGGGGTGCTGGTGTTGACCCTCGGCGCTTATGTTCTTTCCACTCAGATGTTCCTCTGGCACCAGCTCACTCTTGAACTGAAGACTAATCTGCAGGAAGAGGCCGAAGAGGTAGTAAAACTTTTCCTGAAACTGGCCCCGGATGGACACTTTGTCTGGAGGGGACATCAGGAGGGCACAAAACAGAAATACTGGATCGCCATCTCCCATCTGGATGGTGTTCTTATTTATCGCAATTTTACCCAAACCGATTTCAATCTTCCTCCATCCTCCCTTATTGCAGCGGAGCCAAAACGGACATTTTATACTCTGCACCTGGCCGATAACAAAAAACTGCTGATGATGCAGGAAGTCCGGAAGATTGAAGGAGTGGATGTGGTGATCAGGGTCGGCCGAACCACAGAACGTGTTTCCGGGGAGATGGGACATCTGTTCCTGGTCCAGATCCTCTTTTTTCCTTTAGTTCTTCTGCTGGCCTGGGCTGGCGGCTATTTTATGGCCGGACGAGTCCTGTCGCCACTGCAGAAGATCATTGCCCGGATGAAGACCATCTCCGCAGACCGTCTCCACGAACGTCTGCCGGTGGAAAATGCAGACGATGAACTTGGCCATCTTTCCCTGACCGTTAATCATCTCTTAGGCAAACTCGATCACTCTTTCAAACAGATGCAACAATTTACCGGAGATGCCTCCCATGAGCTGCGGACGCCACTTTCTGCCATGCACAGCGTCGGTGAAATGGCCCTGCGAACCCCCATGGGGGTAAACGAATATCAGGAGACTATTGCCAGCATGCTCGAAGAGGTGGACAAGATGAGTCGTCTGGTCAGCGATCTCCTGGCCCTGGCTCGATCGGACAGTGACATGGTCAAGCCGGTGCTGGAGAAGCTGGAACTTGGCAGAGTCATCGAAGAGGAAACAGCACGGCTGGCAGTACTTGCCGAAGAAAAAAATCAGCAGTTGTCAGTGGAAATCAAACAATTCTGCCACGTGTGCCTTGACCGGAACATCTTCCGCCAGGCCTTTGCCAACATCCTCTACAACGCCATTCAATATTCACCGGAGTCCGCAACCATCCAAATTCTGGTTGACAAGGCCGAGGATAATTGCTTTGTGAATATTGTCGATTCCGGCCCGGGTATTGCGCCGGATCATCAAGAACACATTTTTGACCGCTTCTACCGGGTGGACAAGGTCCGCTCCCGGGATACAGGTGGCTCAGGCTTAGGGCTGGCTATTGCCAAGTGGGCGGTCAAAATCCACGGTGGGCACATCGAACTTACAAGCACGACGGGTAAAGGGAGTACCTTCCGTATCTGCCTGCCCGAACAGCACCAAGGAAAATGCCCGTCCAGTTTTTTGCTCACTGAGGCCGAGATCTCATGAAACAGGACCTTCCAGACAACCGAGTCACTTTGCATCCCTGCCAACAAAAAAAATTCCCCCTTCATTGTTCATGACCACACAACGCAAACTCTATATTTTTTTACTGGGCCTCTTTATCTGCATCTACCTTTTGCCTTTAGGAATCCGGCCGCTCATGGAGCCGGACGAAACCCGCTACGGTGAGATTCCTCGGGAGATGATCTCCTCCGGCAACTGGATAAGCCCGCACCTCAATGGACTGCGCTACTTTGAAAAGCCCCCTCTGGGATACTGGCTGAACGGAGCCTCTATCCTGGCCTTCGGTGAAAACAGATTTGCCATCCGTCTACCTTCGGCCTTAAGTGTCGGTTTAAGCGCCCTGCTGATCATGCTGCTGATACGCCAGGCCTGCCCTCGAAATGAGGTTTGGGCCGGACCAATCGCCGCACTTGTCTTTATCACCAGTTTGGAGGTGCCTATAGTCGGCACCTTTGCCGTCCTGGATTCGATGCTTGCCGCCTCTCTCACCATGACCATGACCTGTTTCTTTCTGGCCAGCCAGGCTGAGCGCGGTTCTTCCCGCCAGCACTGGCTCCTGATCGCGGCCGGGATCAGTTGCGGACTTGCCTTCCTGATCAAAGGTTTTCTGGCTCTCGTTGTGCCGGCCCTGACAATGGGAGCCTATCTTATCTGGCAGCGGCGCTGGCGCGATCTTATAGGGCTTGCCTGGTTGCCCCTTATCGCCGCCACCCTGACCGCCCTGCCATGGAGTCTGGCCATTCACCGCCAGGAACCGGATTTCTGGAATTTCTTTTTCTGGCATGAGCATGTCCAGCGTTTCCTGGGTGGAGAAAAGGCCCAACATGCAGAACCTTTCTGGTACTTTTTCGTGACTGCTCCCGCCATGTTCCTGCCCTGGACCTTTCTTCTCCCTGCCGCCGGACTCGGGTTACGCATCAATGCCCCACGCACCGAAACCAGACAGCTCATCCAATTTTGTCTGGCCTGGTTCTGCCTGCCCTTTCTTTTCTTTTCACTTTCCTCCGGCAAATTGTTGACCTATATCCTGCCCTGCTTTCCGCCCTTTGCCATCCTGATCAGCATTGGCCTTCTCGCCCTGCTACGCGCCGGCAGACAACGACCATTCCAGGTCGGTTCCAGAGTGGCGGTCTTTATCTTTGGCCTCCTCCCCCTTGCCTTTCTTCTGATCCAATTTGTCGGGATAGGTGGAGTCACTCCCCCTTACAGCAAAAACTGGCAATGGCTGACAGCCTTGGCCGGTCTTACAGTTATGGCCCTGTTGCCGCTGGCAGCCAGCCGTGCTCAAAACTGGAACAAAAAAATCATCCTCTTTGGCCTGAGTCCCGCCCTACTCCTCTGCGTAACCCCCTTTCTCATGCCCGATCAGACTATCGAGAAAAAATCGCCAGGAGCCCTGTTCCTTCAACACAGAAGTGAAATCACCCCAAAAACCATAATCTTAGCCGATGAAGTTTCGCTACGGGCCGCCTGCTGGTATTTGCAACGCTCGGATATCCTGATAGTGCGTGATGCAGGCGAAACAACCTATGGTATTGGCTACAAAGATTCCCAAGGCCGCCTGCTCAACCTGGTCCAGTTCCGGGATAAAGTCCTGGCCAATCAAGGCAACATCGTCCTAATTGCCAGGGCCAGTAATTATAAGGAATGGATTCCTTTTCTTCCTCACCCGAAAACCATTGCTGACAATGGATCGAGCGGCTATATTTGGGCCACCTTTTAAGGAGCTGAATCGTATGCGAACCCATTTTCTTCCCTTTTCAAAACCCTCAATTACCGAGGAAGATATTGCCGCCGTGGCTGATGTCATGCGTTCAGGCTGGATCACCACCGGCCCCTGGAACACCTTATTTGAACAGCGTATCTGCGAATATACCGGCTGCCAGCAAGCAGTGGCACTCTCTTCCGCAACCGCGGGAATGCACGTGGTGCTCAAGGCTCTGAACATCGGGCCGGGAGATGAAGTCATCACCCCAGCCATGACCTGGGTCTCCACCGTCAACCTGATTGTTCTTGCCGGGGCAACGCCGATTTTTGTTGATGTCGATCGTGATACCCTGATGATGAATACCGTTGCCGTCAGTGAAAAAATCACCGAGCGCACCAAGGCAATTATCCCGGTACATTACGCCGGGGCTCCGGTGGATCTGACCCCTCTCAGGGCTATTGCCGCTCAACATTCGATCCCGCTTATTGAAGATGCGGCGCATGCCATCGGAACATCCTATAAGGGAGAGACCATCGGTAGAACAGGAACCGCAATCTTTTCCTTTCATCCCATAAAAAATATTACCAGCGGCGAAGGGGGAATGGTTTGTTCCGATGATCCCGAATTACTGGCCAGGGTACGCAGTCTGAAATTTCATGGCTTGGGGGTAGATGCCTATGACCGATCCAGCCAGGGGCGCTCTCCGCAGGCCCAGGTTTTTGAACCGGGCTATAAATACAATCTTCCCGATATGCTGGCGGTTCTCGGAGTAAAACAACTGGAAAGAGTGGATACCTTCAACAAGCGTCGAACTGATCTGGCAGCCCGCTATCATGAGTTACTGCAGGATATAGATGAGATCACCCCCCTGGCGACACCAGGATATCCCCATGTGCATAGCTGGCATCTTTTTATTGTTCGGGTGCAGAACGGAAAAAACAAGAATGGGCGTGATCAGTTCATGGAAGGACTGAAGCATAGGAATATCGGCACCGGTCTGCACTTTCGTGCCATACATCTCCAGAAATATTACCAGGAACAGATGGGCTTCCGGGCGGGAATGCTGCCCGAAACCGAGTGGAACTCTGAGCGTATCTGCTCGCTTCCGCTTTTTCCCGATATGACGGAAGGCGATGTAAGCGATGTTGTCGAGGCAATTAAAGATTATCTTTTGAAAGGGTAAGCCGTTATAATAAAATCATGTTATTATCATGATGATCGTATCGTTGTTTATCCTCAAAACACATATCCTTCGGGTTATCCATCCATGACAGCAGAATGGTCTGGAACATATTGGTTGTTGCGTACCGACCCCTACAAATAGGTAAGTTGTTGCACATAAATAACTATAATATTGTATATATCGCTAACGGCATAAGGGGTTGTAAAGAAATAGTTCAAGATGGAATGGTTATTTCATAAACGCCCCTAAAGAGCAGGACACTATTGTGAAAGAAAATCCGCAGATATCTATTGTCATCCCTGTTTATAATGAAGAGGCATGCCTGGGTGAATTAATCAGCCGCACTCTCAGCAGTTGCCGGACAATGGCCCGCTCATTTGAGATTATCCTCATTGATGACGGTTCAAAGGATCAATCGGCGTCAATAATTCGTAAGGCCGCCGCCGACAATGCAGGTGAGATTGTAGGGGTCCTGCTCAATCGCAACTATGGCCAGCATAACGCAATCATGGCCGGATTTTCCTATGTTCGTGGGGAGTGGATTGTCACCCTGGACGCTGATCTGCAGAATCCACCTGAGGAGATCCCCCGCCTGGTCACTATTGCCATGGATTATGATGTAGTGGGAACGATCCGGGCCAGACGGAACGACTCATTCTTTCGGAAAACTTCATCGGCAATCATCAACCGGGCTGTACAGAAGGCAACCGGGGTCATGATGCACGATTATGGCTGCATGCTCAGGGTCTACAAAAGACATATCGTTGAAGCCATGCTCATGTGCAACGAACGCTCCACCTTTATTCCGGTGCTGGCCAACAGTTTTGCCAGGACAACCACTGAGGTTGAGGTGGAACATGCCGCTCGCACCATGGGTGAATCAAAATATAGTCTGGGGAAATTGATTTCCCTGATGTTTGATCTGGTTACCACCATGACCACCTATCCATTACGCCTGCTCTCCATTATAGGAGGGATCATTTCTGCCACGGGCTTTGGTTTTGGGATATTAATCCTGAGTCTTCGACTCATCTACGGTGTTGAATGGGCAGTCGGGGGTGTTTTCACCCTTTTTGCCCTGGTTTATTTTTTTATTGGCGCCCAGTTTATCGCCATGGGACTGCTTGGAGAATACATTGGCCGCATTTATCATGATGTAAGGGCCAGACCCAGATATTTTGTTCAGGAAGTGACAGGACGAAAGATGGCTGAACAAAAGTCCGTTACATCCGAGTAACCTGAATTGCTGATTTTATAATACCTAAATTTTGTAATCGTTCGGAAAGTGAGGGCGTCAAGACAGGTACTATTCTCTTTTTAATTTAAACTTCTTCTACTGGAACAAACATGAAAGCTATTGTCCTTGCCTATCATACAATTGGTTGTATCGGAATCGAAAAACTCCTAGAATCCGGTTTCGAGATAGCCGCAATCTTTACCCATGCGGATGACCCTGATGAGAATGTCTGGTTTCGCTCGGTTGCAGAACTTGCGGCCCGATATGATATCCCTGTCCATGCCCCGGGAAATATTAATCACCCGCTGTGGATTGAAAAGATCAAGGCCATGCAAGCTGATATCCTCTTCTCCTTTTACTATCGCCATCTGGTCGGGGAAGAGATCCTGAATATTCCCGCTGCCGGCTGTCTGAATCTGCACGGATCCCTGCTGCCCCGCTACCGGGGACGATGTCCGGTAAATTGGGCACTGGTGAATGGAGAGAAGGAAACGGGAGTAAGCCTGCATTATATGACTCCCCGCCCGGACGACGGAGATATTGTCGGCCAACTCAAGGTGGATATTGATTCCCAGGATACAGCCCTTTCACTCCACACAAAAATGGCCGCAGCAAGCGCCGCCCTTCTTGATGAAATGCTTCCCAAAGTGGCAGAGGGGACAGCACCTAGAATCCCCCAGGACAAAACCCTGGCCTCTTATTATGGCGGAAGGAAACCGGACGACGGCGAGATTGACTGGAACAAAAGTGCAGACCAGGTCCGAAACCTTGTGCGGGCAGTCACCAAACCCTACCCCGGGGCATTTAGTTTTCTGGGAAATCGCAAGGTAATCTTCTGGCAGGTCGAAACTCTCGCAGATAATAAGGGAGCAAAAGCAGGTACCGTTATCTCGGAAAGTCCTTTTATCATCAGTTGCGGTCAAGGGGCCATTGAGGTCAAAACCGGACAAACCGAAAATGGCCTCTTTCTCAGCGCCAGCCGCTTAGTTGCCGAGCTGGCTCTGGTGCAGAAAATGCATTTTGGACCGGATGTGAAAAAGACCATCGCCCAGCGACGCAAAAAGGCAGTTCTCATCCTGGGGGCAGATGGCTTTATCGGCAGCCACTTATCCGAGCATCTCCTGGACTCAGGACGCTATGAAGTACATGGTATGGATCTTGGTTCCCGCTACATCAAACATCTTGGGGACCACCCGGACTTTCATTTTGCGGAAGGCGACATCTCCATCCAGCGCGAATGGATTGAATATCATGTCCGGCGCTGCGATATCATCCTGCCCCTCGTTGCCATTGCCACTCCCGCAGAATATACCCGTAACCCCTTAGGCGTCTTTGAGCTAGATTTTGAAGAGAATCTCCGGGTTGTTCGCTATTGTGCCAAGTATGGAAAACGGATTCTCTTTCCTTCCACCTCCGAAGTCTATGGCATGTGCCAGGACAAGAACTTTGATGAGGACACCTCACAACTGGTCCTTGGCCCCATCCATAAACAACGATGGATCTACTCCTGCTCCAAACAGATGCTCGATCGGGTGATCTGGGCCTATGGCGCCACCAGAGGACTGCAATTCACCCTGTTTCGCCCCTTCAACTGGGTGGGTTCTCGCCTCGACAGCCTGGCATCCGCCCGTATCGGATCTTCAAGGGCTATCACCCAGTTAATTCTCAACCTTGCGGAAGGTACGCCCATTCAACTGGTGGATGGGGGATACCAAAAACGTTGTTTTACCGACGTGAAGGATGGCATTGACTGTCTGTTCCGAATCATTGAGAATAAAGATAACGTCTGTGATTCCAACATATTCAACATTGGCAATCCCTACAATGAAGCCTCTATTCGAGAACTGGCAGAAATCCTGGTTGCCAAATTTCAGCAACATCCCCTTGCTCGGAAGTTTCCGCCTTTTGCCGGGTTGCGGGATGTAGAAAGTCGCGCCTTCTACGGGAAGGGATATGAAGACGTAAGTTTCAGAAAACCGAGTATTCAAAAAGCAGAAAAATTTCTGGGATGGAAACCGACAGTTCCCCTGGAACAGTCCGTGGAAGAAACGCTGGACTTTTTCCTGAAACAGGCTGTCGAAACCGGAGAGTTTGAGATCCACCATCAAGACGATGTTCGTTAAAAAAACAAGCACTTATTGAACAGTCTCAGTTACTGCCTGTTTGCTGTGAGCAGAGTTTTTTCTACGAAAATTGGAATCATGCTGCCCAGATTTTGTTCTGAACAATGTATCAAGTTAATTTGACTTGATACATTGTTCTTTTGCATTATATGAGGGAGACTACGTTGAACACATCGTTGCTTCTTTGGGGAGTGCTATTCAGTTCAATCGGATTCGGGTTCTTCATATATGGCAAAAAACAGAAAGTGATTGTGCCCCTCATCTGTGGGCTGACACTCATGATCTATCCCTATTTTATCTCTAACAGTGTCCTGCTGGTCACAGTCGGAATCATACTTATGGCCATTCCGTACTTCGTCAAAATCTGAGTCATGCAAACCGGGAAGCCATGGTCTGCATATCATTTTCCCGAAAGCAAGCACACCAGTACAATCAAAGATGCTATTCTCCAGCTTGATCGACACCTGGGTTCCAGACTGTACATGAGACCCAGGTACTTTTGCTAACTACTTATTTTTCTGATTATGAAAACATGCAGATAGGATTACGCATTGATGTAGACACCCTGCGCGGCACCCGCATAGGTGTCCCGGAGCTCTGCCGTATCTTGAAGGAAAATGACATCAAAGCTTCATTTTTTTTCTCTGTCGGACCAGATAACATGGGACGGCATCTATGGCGGCTGCTGCGACCAGCTTTTTTCCTGAAGATGATGCGCACAAAGGCAGCCAGTCTCTATGGCTGGGATATTCTGCTGAAAGGAACATTCTGGCCCGGTCCACATATCGCCGGAAAAGCAGGGCAGGCCATTCAAGAGGCGGCCACCGATGGCCATGAAATCGGGTTGCATGCCTGGGATCATCATGGCTGGCAGTCAGGAATAAAAAACATGTCCGCAGCCCAGGTGCAGTCCCTGCTGCACAGGGGGTGTGACGCTCTCATCTCTTTAACCGGCAACAAACCAACCTGTTCCGCTGCCCCTGCTTGGCGCAGTACGGATGCTGCCCTGCTGGCAAAAGACACTTTCGCTTTCCTCTATAATTCCGACTGCCGTGGAGATAGCATATTTTATCCGCAAGTTGCAGGAAAAACCTTGCAGACCCCTCAGGTTCCAACGACCCTGCCAACATATGATGAATTGGTAGGGCAAGCAGGGGTCACAGAAAAAAATTATAACGAGCAGCTATTCTCTCACCTACGATCTGACCGGCTCAATATTCTTACCATTCACGCAGAGGTGGAAGGCATTGTCCACAAAGCCATGTTTGCAGATTTTATCAGGCTGGTACAGGAAAAAGGTTATTCCTTTGTCCCCCTTGGCAAGATCGTCAAAGAAGCAAAAAAAGAAGATATTGCCATCGCCTCCATTCAAGAGCAGATAATACCTGGCAGAGAGGGATGGATCTCAATTCAACACTCATTAACCAGCTCATTAACCTAGACACCAGGATTTTTTTTAAAACCTTAGCACTTAACAAGATTCCATGGAAAATTTCATCCTAACCATTGCCTTTCTGCTCATCGGCATAGGACTGCGTCGTCTGCCCCAGTTTCCCAAGGAGACCGCTCAGGTACTCAACCTTTTTGTCATTTATGTCTCCCTACCCGCCCTGATCCTGCTCAAGGTGCCAGAGCTTACTTTTTCCAGTGATATCCTGAGTCCGGTCATAATGCCTTGGGTCATGCTTTTAGTCTCTGCCGGAATCATTCTTCTTGCGGCAAGGCTCTACCACTGGCCTCAAGACATGACCGGCGCCCTCTTGCTCCTGGTCCCCCTGGGCAACACCTCCTTTCTCGGCATCCCCATGGTGCGAGCCTTCTTTGATGAAGCTGGCATCCCTTACGCAGTACTGTATGATCAACTCGGCTCTTTTCTGGCTTTAGCCACCTACGGTACTGTGGTTCTTGCTCTCTATGGCAGTGGAGATCGGCCACGACTGACCCTGATTGTAAAAAAGGTAATCACTTTTCCTCCCTTCCTGGCCCTGCTCCTGGCCCTAGTCTGCCGAAATATCGACTTTCCGGCTCCTGCAATTTCCCTTTTAAACAGTCTGGCAGCAACGCTGGTACCAGTAGTCATGATCGCAGTAGGATACCAGCTTACCCCTCGGCTGCATCCTAAAATGATGTCGCCCTTATTTATCGGCCTCTCAGTCAAACTTATTGTAGCTCCCCTTCTGGCCTTGGCCATCTGCCGATTCCTGGGAATCAACACCCTGGCCGTCCGTGTCGCTATCTTTGAGGCGGGAATGCCTCCCATGGTCTCTGCCGGAGCCCTGGCGATCATGGCAGGACTTGCCCCGGAGCTCACCGCAGCCATGGTTGGTATTGGCATCCTTTTCTCCTTTCTCACTCTCCCCCTGCTCTTCCAACTGCTTTAAATCTATCCTCCAAAGCAAAACGGTTCAGAAGGAAATCCTTCTGAACCGTTTTATACACAACTTGAAGCAATCTGGGCAAGATCAGCCCTGGGGGGTATATTCTTTTCCCTTTCCTCTACTTCTTCTCTTTCTTCTTCTTATCCTGCTTTTCCTTCTTCGTTTTTTTCTCACCGGTCAAAGGACAACTTGAACATTGGCTGCCTTTTTTCTCAAATTTATGACAACATTTTTTCTTAACCTTCTTGGCTTCACCCATTGTCAAACCTCGCAATGATTATTTTTTTTCAGTTGCCGGGGCAGATACAGGGGCAGAAGCTTCCGGTTTCTTTTCAATGCCTAGAAGCTCGACATCAAAGAGCAGAACAGAATTCGGCTCAATTACCGGTGGCGCACCCTGCTCACCATAAGCAAGAGCTGAAGGAATGGCCAGTTTATATCGAGAACCGACATCCATCAGTTTTAAGGCCTCGCTCCAGCCAGGGATCACCTGGTCAACGCCGAAGACAGCCGGTTCACCCCGTTTACGGGAATCATCGAAAACCTTACCATCAACAAAGGTTCCGGTATAATGGACCTTGACCTGATCTCCCTCTTTAACCTTCTCACCATTCCCTTTTTTTACCACCTCATACTGCAGGCCGCTCTTGGTGACAACAACCCCTTTGACCTCTTTATTTTTGGCCAGATAAGCATCACCAGCTTTCTTATTCTTTTCCTGCAGCTCTTTTATTTGAGCAGCCTGTTTGGCCTGCATCTTGGTTGCAAATTCTTTTTGTACCTGGGCCACTTCTTCCGCGCTTAACAACTGTTTATTTCCCTTAAAGGCATCGGTAATTCCCAAAATTAACCGATCATAATCAATATCTTCTTTCATCCCCTTAAAATAAGTCCCCACATCAAGCCCCATACTGTAACTGAGCTTATCCTGAAAGGTCTTCAATTCAGCCGCGGGTTTATCCTTATCAGACGAAAATCCAAGGGCCGGGAACAGCAACAGGGCCATCAAGGCAAATACCATCAATCTGTTCATTACCATCATCTCCTTTAATAAATTTTATTTCAACGACACAAGATTCCCACAATCCGACAACCTGATTAAAAACTAATAAACATTCTTTATACTTCGGCAAGCGTTTTCCTGCGAAAAAGGATCTGACAACAAAAGAATACTATATATTTCACTACATAATCCGTTCTAGCAAAAGGACCAACCCATTTCAATGGTAAAGACAAAACAAACATAAAAAGCCGGGCATTCTTCAACTACAAAATAACCAGAGTGATGCCTCTATTCCCTCTATTGAGATTAACATTGCTTGCAAGTTGAGGAAAACGGCGCAACAAATCTCGGGTCGGTCCGGATTTCATCCTGAACTCCTCACCAGGAATAAAGGTATTAATCTCACCCTTCCCTTTCAGATATTCCAGCACCTTCCTGCACTCGACACCGATAGCACCGCCCTTACCAGTGGAACCATAGCCATGAATCACCGTCAGGACGCGTAGGTTCTGACGGCGGCCACTCTCCAATTCCATTTGCAGTTTCCTTAAGGCACCCTCAACAAGGGGTTTACCCATCTCAAGGTTGACCACCTTATGAAAAGCACCAGCAGCGGAGATTACTCCCGGCAGTTCTTTCTCCTGTTTTCCGCCACAAAACGGACAGGCAGGCACATCATGTGCAATATCATTGCCACAGACTTGACACAAGACCATATCCAAACCCGCCTACAGCCTTCTCACCGAAATCACCGATTCCAGCTGCCGCAGATGTTGCAACAGAATCTGCAGATGTTTAAGATCAGCCACCTCCAGAGTAATCTGCAGCTCTACAATGCCTGTCGGAGTAATCCGCGTCGGGATTCCGAGAATATTGGCATCATCAGCATTGATTGCAGCGCTGATGGTGGCCACAATGCCCCGTCTATTTTCCGCAGTCACCAGAATCTCTACCCGGTGCTGAATGCTCTGGGCGCCAGACCAGGATACCGCAATCCAGCGCTGCGGGTTTGTGGTTAACAGATTCTCACAGCTTGCCTTATGTACGGAAATTCCCCTGCCCGTGGTGATAAAGCCGATAATAGGATCTCCCGGTACCGGATGACAACACTGGCTTATTTTCACCAGCATGTCATCAATCCCATCAATACTGATAATTGAATCGCCGCCATAAGCACCGGATTTCTGCTGACTTACCATCAGAGCGGCAAGTTCCTGGGGGGTCGCTTGATTTGACTGAGCCTTTTCGCCGCGAAATTCTGGAGGCTGGAGTGCCTTGACCAGAACCTGTACCGTTACAATCCCGGTCCCTACCTTTGCCAGAAGATCGTCCAGGGAATTACAACGAAGCTCCTTCAACAGCAATTTTATATGACCACTCTTGACTATCTTTTTCAGGGTGGTCTCATACTGCTTTAGCTCCCGCTCACAGATCTCCCGGCCAAGATGCAAGGCATGTTCCTTCTCCTCCCGGCGCAGCCAGGAACGAATCCTGGAACGAGCCCGGCTGGTCTTGACCAGACTCAGCCAGCCTCTGCGGGGACGCTGGGTCTTTGAAGTGACAATCTCCACGATATCACCGTTCTGCATCTGATATTTCAGAGGCACAAGACGATCATTGACCTTGGCCCCGACACAGCGGTCACCCACTTCGGTATGAATAGCATAGGCGAAGTCAATGGGGCAGCTCCCCAGGGGGAATTCTTTGACCTCGCCGCCAGGGGTCAGGGCATAGACCTCAGGTGTATAAAGCTCTCCTCGAACATTTTCAAGAAACTCCCGTGGATCTTCAACCTCCTGCAGGGAGTTCACCAGCTTTTTCAGTTCCCGGAAGAGCTTGGCATCATTGCCACCAATATTTTGCCCTTCCTTATAGGCCCAATGGGCGGCAACACCCTCCTGGGCGATCCGATCCATCTTCTCGGTCCGAATCTGAACCTCTATAAAATTATTCTGCGGACCCACCACCGTGGTATGCATCGACTGATAGTTATTGGCCTTGGGAGCGGAGATAAAATCTTTGATCCTGCCCGGAACGGGTGACCAGTTCTCATGCACTACTCCGAGGGCCGCATAACACTCCTCCACCGTATTGACGATGATACGAAAGGCCACCTTGTCATAGACCCGCTCAAAGGGAATTTTCTGGGCAAGAAGTTTTTTATAGATGGAATAAATATGTTTGGGACGGCCAATAATACGAACCGGAAAGACCTTACTCAAAGCAAGTTTTTCCTGCAGAATAGCAATTACCTGCTCGACATATTTCTGTCGCTCCTCATAGGAGTTCTCCAGCTTGGCGCTTAACTCTTCATATTCCTCAGGATAGAGATAACGGAACGACTGATCTTCAAGCTCACGTTTTAACCAGTCAATACCCAGCCTGCTGGCCAGGGGCGCGTAGAGATCCATGGTTTCACGCGCCACCTTCCGCCGATAATCGCTATCCATCGCTTCCAGAGAACACATATCCTGAAGACGATCGGCCAGCTTGACCAAGAGCACACGGATATCTGCGGCAATAGCCAATAACATCTTACGAACATTTTCTGCCTGATGCGCTAACTGGCTGTTATAGTGAACACTGGTAATACGGGTACAACCATCAACAATATCGGCCACACTCTGACCAAATTCCTTACTCAGTTGTTGAACCGTAACCCCCTCTTTGAGGACACCATGCAGCAGACCGGCAAGGACTGTGTCCCGATCAAGATGCATAGAGGCAAGAGTAGAGGCGACCTCAAGGGCATGCTCCAGATACAGTTGACCTGAAAAATGTTTTTTGCCCGTGTGTACCTTGACCGCAAGTTCCCACGCCTTGTCAATGGGATCCAGATCAACATCGTGGAGATATCCCTTGGCAATAGTCTTCAGACCGGTAACGCTCAGCATGGATGCAGTCATGAGATACCCGTATCACTCCTGCCCTGTACTGCCGGCTGCAGTAATCTGGTTCAGGACATATTCCACAACCTGCGCAGGGGAAAGATCCACGGTCAGACCATTACGACGATGACGGATCTCAACCATGTCGTCTTTAATCAAACGAGTACCAACCGTAACCCGGAAGGGGATGCCCAGCAGATCAGCATCCTTGAATTTGGAGCCGGGCCGCTCATCGCGATCATCAAGAAGCACCTCAACCCCTTGCGCCTGCAACTGCGTGTAGAGCAACTCCGCTGCCGCAGTGATTGCCGCATCCTTGAGCCCAAGATTGAGGATGATCACCTGAGCCGGGGCAAGGGCCACCGGCAGGATAATCCCATTTTCATCATGATTCTGTTCGATGGCCGCCGCAACAATACGACTGATGCCGATACCATAACAACCCATGATCAGCGGTTTTTCCTGACCCTCATGATCCTGGAACACGGCGCGCATGGACTCAGAATAAACCGTTCCCAGTTTAAAGATATGACCGACCTCTATGCCTTCAATCTGACCCAACTCACCGCCACAGAGCGGGCAAGGGTCGTCCGTTGCTATCTGTCTCAGATCAGCAACCAAGGTCACTTCGAAATCGCGGTCCATATTCACATTCTTCAGGTGGTAATTTTTTTCACCCGCGCCCACTACAAAATTACGCATGGCTGCAACTTCAAAGTCCGCCACTACTTTGACTTTCTGACCATTCAGGCCAATTGGTCCCAGATAGCCGGTAGGCACACCCGTGAGATCAAAAACCTCTTTATCCTCGGCCAGTTCCACGTCAACGGCCTGCAGCAGGTTCTTAAGTTTCACCTCCTGCACCTCACGATCACCCCGCAGCAGAACAGCCACCGGATATACCTGCTGACGATCCCCTCCTGTCACCTTATAGATCATGGTCTTAACCAGTGACTCCGGCCCAATACCTAAAAATTCACAAACTGCTGCGACCTTACGCTTACCAGGGGTCTCAACCTTTTCAGGTTCAAGCAGGGCCTCCGGACTCTCCACAGGCCGGGCCTTGATCGCCGCCTTTTCCACATTGGCCGCATAATCACAGTTCCGGCACACTGCTAACGTGTCCTCACCGGTCTTGGCCAGAACCATGAACTCATGGGAGAAACTGCCGCCAATGGTGCCGCTGTCAGCCTCAACTGCCCGGAACTGCAGGCCGCAACGGGTAAAGATCCGCTGATAGGCATCATACATCTTCTGATAGGCAATACCCGCCTGCTCATCATCAACATCAAAAGAATAGGCGTCCTTCATGATAAATTCGCGGCCACGCATCAGCCCGAATCTAGGCCGGATCTCGTCTCTGAACTTGCTCTGGATCTGATAGAGATTAAGAGGAAGCTGCCGATAGGAACGGACCTCGCCCCTTACCAGATCGGTGATCACCTCTTCATGGGTCGGGCCCAGACACGATTCCCGATCATGCCTATCCTTAAACCGGAGCAGTTCCGGCCCATACTTTTCATAGCGGCCGGTTTCCCGCCACAGATCCGCAGGCTGAACCATGGGCATCAGCAGCTCCTGGGCTCCGGCACGATTCATCTCCTCGCGGACGATCTTCTCCACCTTGCGGATGGCGGCCAGACCAAAGGGCAAATAGGTGTAAACACCTGCCGAAAGTTTACGAATATAGCCTGCCCTGAGCATCAGTCGATGGCTGACCACCTCAGCCTCGGCAGGCGTTTCCTTCAGTGTTGGAACAAAAGTCTGTGAATAACGCATCTATATCTCTTCTTCTATGAGTTTTAATTCCTGGAGAAAGACTGCAAGCAGTTCTTCCTCTTTTACTTTCCTGTAGAGCTTCCCCTTTTTAAAAATAATCCCCACCCCATTGCCACCGGCAACGCCGATATCTGCCTCCTTGGCCTCACCTGGTCCATTGACCACACACCCCATGACCGCCACCTTGATTGGTTTCTTCATGGTCTGCACGTAGCGTTCAACCGCTTCGGCCAGGGAAAAAAGATCAATCTGGGTACGGCCGCAGGTAGGGCAGGAGATAAGCTCAGGGCCACGTTCACGGATCTTGAGAGAACGCAGAAGTTCAAAACCAACGCGAATCTCTTCCACCGGATCACGGGTCAGCGAGATCCGAAAGGTATCTCCGATCCCCTGATAAAGCAGGATGCCGAGGGCCACACTGGACTTCACGGTGCCGGCAATAAGACCGCCCGCCTCCGTGACCCCAAGATGCAGGGGATAATCTGTTTTTTGGGCCAGTGCCTGATAACCACTCACGGTGGTCAGGGTATCGGAGGATTTGATGGAGATCTTGATCTCATAAAAACCCAGATCTTCCAGCAGACGGACATTACGGAGGGCACTCTCGATGAGGGCAGTGGGATTTTCCGGAGTGGGATAACCATGAATCTTGAGCAGATCCTTTTCAATGGAGCCACTGTTGACCCCCACGCGGATAGGGACCTGATGGATCTTGGCTGCAGCCACAACCCGGGCCAGTTTTTCCGGACCGCCAAGGTTACCAGGATTAATGCGGATAGCCTGCGCACCATTTTCCATGGCAGCCACAGCCAGACGATGATCAAAGTGAATATCGGCGATCAGGGGGATGGAGATCGCCGCACGAATTTTAGAAAGGGCTGCAGCAGCCTCGAGATCAAGGACGGCAACTCGGATCAACTCACAGCCAGCCTTCTCAAGGGCATGGATCTGAGCCACGGTCGCGACAACATCCCTAGTATCGGTGTTCGTCATGGACTGCACCGCAATGGGACTACCGCCGCCCACCGGCACATTGCCAATCAATATTTTCCTGGTTTGCCGCCGCAAAATCATGGGTCTGTCCTCTGTTGCTTACGCTTCTTCAACAAAAACATGCATGGTGTGATCTGCAATCCCGCTAATTTCTCCCGCAAAGCACAAAAAAGGATGACCACGGACAGTTCAGTGTCGCCCGCTGCAGGAGAGCTAAAATGGACATGCTCGGAAAAACAACAAATATTTTTTCAGGGTCTCGGCGAGAGTCCAATCATTCACAGCTATCTCGTGACAACTCCCAGACTCAACTCCGCGTCCGAGGCCCGCACATACAAAGGCGCTGCGGTGGCAGGATCAAGATAATACTCCTGTTGCAGCAGCTCACCTGCCAGCAGACCAAGAGCGCTGGCGCACGGATAATGCAAGGTCCTTGGGGCACTCGCAAAGCGGGTTCCGAGGACCTCCTGCCAGAATTCTCCATAGAGCATGACGGCATCTCCGACAAATAACACGGGTTGCTGAATTTCCTCTGCCAATCTCTGGGGGCTGAGCACCCGAATCGCACCAGCCCGGCGGGGGATCCCCTGGAGATCGGAGCGATAGAAACAAGTATAAACCTCTTTTTTGCGGGCGTCCAATACAGCACAAATCAACCGCTCGCTGCTGCAGTTCAGGGCCAGGGCATCAAGAGTCGATACTCCCAGCAAAGGCTTCTGGGTGGCCATAACCAGTCCTTTAGCCGTCGCCATTCCAATACGCAGTCCGGTAAAACTGCCAGGGCCAAGGCTGACGGCAAGGCCGTCCACATCCTGCCAATCCGTTCCGCTCTCGCTAAACAGCCAGTCAATAGCTGTCAGTAAACGCCGGGAATGAGTTACACTGCTGTTCAAGGAAAGGGAAGCCACCACCTGTCCGGTGACCACACTGCCACGAGTCAAGGATACGGCACTGCAACTGCTGGCAGTATCCATGGCCAGGATTAAGGGCTGTGATCGCTTTTCATCCTGCCAGAACCCGGGCGACACTGGGCCGTCCTTGGCCTGCACACCATTCATTTGGTAAAGATCCTGACCAGATCATTATAAAAGACAAAAAGCATGAGTGAGCCAAGCAGGGCCATACCAACCTGCTGGGCAACAATCTGCACCCGCTCGGACAAAGGTTTGCGGCGCACCGCCTCCACCCCTAAAAACATGAGATGGCCGCCATCAAGCACCGGTACGGGCAGCAGGTTCAAAACACCGAGGTTGACACTGAGAAACGCTATGAAATAGATCAGGTGAATCCACCCCGCCGCCATCTGCTGCCCAGCCAACTGGGCAATAAGAATAGGGCCCCCAAGTTCCGACATGGGTACCACTCGCTGAATAAGCTTTACAAAGCTCATGACGGTCAATGATATATACATCCAGGTCTGGGCGCCTGCCTCCTGAATGGCCGTGATCACCCCCACCTTTTTATAGACCAGAGCTTCAGCCTTCATGATCCCGATCATATAGCGTTTTTCGGTTACCTCGCCAAAGACATTTTTCACGCTGTCAATGGCGGGGGTCACGACAACAGTGACCTGCTCACTACCTCGTTTAAGCCGTAAGGTCAGGGGCTTTCCGTCGCTATCCTTGACACTGTTGAGGATAGAAAGCCATTCATTGACGGGGGTACCATTGATCTGTTCAAGGGTATCCCCGACCAGCAGCCCCGCTTCGGCCGCAGGTGACTTCTCGCTCACCTGGCCAATGGTGGTTGTATCCTGGGAGTCAGGAACGCCGATGGCAATAAAGAGGCTACAAAAGAGGACCAACGCAAACAAGAGGTTAAAAACCGGGCCGGCCAGGACAATAAAAAACCGTTTCCACACCGGTTTATGGGCAAAAGATCCACGCTGATCCTCTGTTTCGATTTCCTGTTCATCGGGATTTTCCCCCAACATCTTTACATATCCACCAAGGGGAAAGGCGCTGATCAGATACTCCGTTTCACCAACCGTTCTGCCAAAGACCTTGGGACCAAAACCCAAAGAGAACTTAAGTACTTTGACCTTAAACAACTTGGCAAAGAGAAAATGGCCCAGCTCATGGACAAAAATAAGGAGGCCAAGGACAATAATAAAAGAAACTACAGTATTCATTTCAGAAAAAATTCCTCATTGGGATGATTGGAAGATTCATGACTGCCTGGTGATGAAGAAGGCCTACCCACATACCGCGGGAAACATTCAATCAGCTATCAGCTACGGCATTTCAAAGTATAAAATATATTTTAATCATTATTGAAAAATTCGACAGTAACTTCCCAGATAAAATTCATTATCCATATTTAACGATAACGCCGAGCCGCCATCCATAAACTGAAGTCTTATTTGTAAACAGCTTACGCTAACCCATCAATATGACGTTCAGCTTCGAATCTTGCGCTGGTATCTGCAGCCAGAATATCCTCTAGAGAGTCTTCGCTACCACTCTGCACCTTCTCCAAAACCAGAGAAACAGTTTCAACAATACCAGGAAAAGTGAGCCTGCCCCCAAGAAAAGCCTCCACCGCCACTTCATTGGCAGCATTGAGGACCGCAGGCATCACTCCTCCCTGTCGAAGGGCATGAAAGGCCAAGGACAGGGCCGGGAAACGGTCATAGTCTGGCTCATAGAATTGCAGATTGCCGCACTGAGAAAGCTGAAGCGGCTTGAGGGCCAAAGGCAGCCGTTTGGGATAGGAAAGGGCATAAGCTATTGGAATCCGCATGTCCGGAATCCCCAGTTGGGCCACAACCGACCCATCCTGAAATTCCACCAGGGAATGAACAATGGACTGAGGATGGACCACTACCTCAATGGAGTCAACCGAAACATCAAAGAGCCAGCGAGCCTCAATGACTTCAAGCCCTTTATTCATAAGAGTTGCAGAGTCAATCGAGATTTTTTTTCCCATACTCCAGTTTGGATGGGCCAAGGCCTGATCCGGAGTCACCTCTTGCAGGTCCTCTGCTTTCTTGGTCAGGAACGGACCGCCGGAGGCAGTAAGGATAATCTTGGCCACATCCTCCTTGCGCCCAGCCTCCAGCGCCTGAAAGATGGCACTGTGTTCCGAATCCACAGGCAAAAGCTGAATCCCTTTGCGTCGGGCAGCAGCCATAACCAGTTTACCAGCCATGACCAGGGTTTCCTTGTTGGCAAGCCCAATATCCTTTCCAGCCTCAATAGCTGCCAGGGTCGGCAACAATCCAGCGGCACCGACAATGGCCGAGACGGTCATGGCAGCGGAATCCAAGGATGCAACCTGAATATTCCCCTTTGTTCCCCAAACAATCCGACTATGGAAACTCTCTGGCAAAAGAGCCTTCAACCGACCGGCATGTTCTTCATCGAACACGGAAAGCAATTCAGGGGAGAATTCAAGGGCCTGTCGACTTAACAGCTCAACATTTTTACCTGCTGCAAGTCCGGCTATGGCATACTGACCGGGAAACTTTCTGACCACATCAAGCACCCCCTTGCCGATAGAGCCAGTCGAACCTAAGAGAGCAACATATTTCATGGGGCCACCACAGAGGAGTTATGATACAAAACCAGCAAATAATAGAAAACGGGACCGGCAAACAACAGGGAATCTACTCGATCCAAGACCCCGCCATGCCCGCCCAAGAGAGTCCCGGAGTCCTTGGTTCCAGTTGCCCTTTTAATAATAGACTCGGTAAGATCACCGACAATTCCTATACCGGCCAGAAGGATCGCTGCGGGTATCAAGAAGAACAAACTCACCTGCAGGCGCAGAAGCATGGCTACAAGTACAGCCACGCCAACGCCGGTAACAAGACCGCCAATCGCTCCCTCAATAGTTTTTTTAGGACTTACCAGCGGACAGAGTTTATGTTTCCCCAAGGCACGCCCGCAATAATAGGCCCCTGAATCTGATCCTGCCGTAATGGCAGTAAGTACCAGAATCCAACTGCTGCCCTCCGGCAAAAGATGGAGCAGCAAAAGATGAGCCGCGAGAAACCCGACATAGGTCACACCAAAAAAAGCACGGCTAAAAAACAGCAACGGATCTTGCAGCTGGCTGTAATAATAAAGGATATAAAAACTCAGAAAAAGAATAGACAGGAAAAGGCCGCCTGTGATTCCGAGGGAGGGAACATAAGCAACGCACAAAGCAGGAAGGAGTGTAAGTACTGCAAAAAAAATACGAAAAGCGCTATCATTCTCGGGAAAAGCCATCCTGGCATATTCCTGCGCACCTATCACGGTTACCAGTGCCATAACTAGAAAGAATGGCTGAAAGGAACCATAAAGAAGCAAGAGCAACCAACAGGCAACAAGGGCCAAACCAGGAATCAATCGATTCATATTTTTTATGAAAGTACAATACCAGATAATCCAGAAAGTACTTTTATCCTGTAATGTACCGGGAAACCGGTACGGCTGTTAATCATTATGCAACTGAGAGCTGATCCTGCCGAAACGCCGCTCACGCTGCTGAAAGTCGGCAATGGCCTGCATGAAAGCAGCGGACCGAAAATCCGGCCACATCACATCGGTAAAATAAATTTCGCTATACGATGCCTGCCAGAGGAGGAAGTTTGACAATCTGGCTTCTCCACCAGTACGAATCAGAAGATCAGGATCAACCATCCCAGCCGTATCCAGATAATTACTGATCAGCTCCTCATCGATATCCGCAGTGCTGAGATTTCCTGCTGCACAAGCCGCCGCAATCTTACGTACTGCCCTGGTCAATTCCGACCGTGACCCATAACTGAGAGCAAGATTCAGAACCAGTTTATTGTTGCGAGCTGTCTCAATTTTAGCATGCTCCAGAACTTCTTGCACTTCCACCGGCAAACGTCCCAGTTCACCAATACAGGTAAAACGAATATTATTCTGTAACATCTTGGACAGTTCAGCCTGCACATAGTTCTTCAAAAAAGACATCAGACCACTGACTTCACTGGCGGGACGTTTCCAGTTTTCCGAAGAAAATGCATAAAGAGTCAGTATCTCAACCCCAATTTCCCGAGCTGTCTCCACCACTTCCCGAACTGAATCAACTCCGGCCTTATGGCCAAAAAGACGTGGTTGATGTCGCCGCTGAGCCCAACGACCATTCCCATCCATAATAATGGCCACATGACGAGGAATGTGTGCGGGATCAATAACAGGATTTTGAGACATAATAAATAAAAGGCTTCAAAGGCGAATATATCGGTAAGAAAATTAATCTTATTTCTGCCATTTAATACTCAGGTAATTAAGTCGTAAACAATAACATGGACACTGAATAAACAGGAACAGCATAATGAGTCATAACGACATGGATATAAATGGCTATGTTATTTCGTAACGGCTCCTAAACCTCCATCACCTCTTTTTCTTTGGCAGCGGTAATCGTATCGATCAATTTCATGGATGCATCGGTCTTATGCTGAGCCTCATCCTGAAGCTTAAACAGATCATCTTCCGATATTTCCTTATCTTTTTTGTGTTTTTTCAGAACATCGATGGCCTCACGACGGATATTACGAACAGACACCCGAATTTCTTCAGCAATTTTTTTGACCAGTTTGACCATCTCCTTTCTGCGTTCTTCGGTAAGCTGAGGAATAGATAGACGGATCATCTTGCCATCATTAGCAGGGGTCAAGCCAACATCAGACTTAAGGATGGCTTTCTCGATTGCAGGCAGCATCTGAGGATCCCAAGGGGTAATGACAATCATTCGACTCTCAGGGATAGTCATGGAGCCGACTTGATTCAAAGGCATAACGCTACCGTATGCATTCACAGTAATCCCTTCCAGCAAGGCAAGAGAGGCTCGACCGGTGCGTACCTTAGAAAGCTCATGTCTGAAAGCCTCAATAGTCTTCTCTATCTTGTCATCCATGTCCACCAATATGTCATCACTCATCTACAATTCTCCCGCTTCTTAAATCTCATCTGTTCTTGGAAACCGTTACGAAATAACGAAACCTTGTCAAACTGTTTCGTTACGGCTCCTTATTCCGTTCTGGCCATTCATAAAAAAATATTATTCGTTTATAACGGCTTAAACTGTGACCAGAGTTCCTACCTGTTCTCCACAAATAGCCTTCAGGATATTTCCCTGTGTATTCATATTCAACACCAGGATTGGTTTATTATCATCACGGGCTAAAGCAATACCAGCAGCATCCATGACGCGCAAGCCCTTCTGCAGGACATCGTCATAAGTCAAACGATCAAATTTTATAGCATCGGATGACCCAACCGGATCTTTATCATAGATACCATCAACTTTGGTGGCTTTAATCACGATATCAGCATCAATCTCCAGTGCCCTGAGCACCCCGGCTGAATCTGTAGTAAAATAAGGATTACCGGTTCCTCCGGCAAAAATAACAACCCGACCTTTTTCGAGATGCCTAGTTGCTCGACGTCTGATGTAAGACTCACAGACTGACGGCATGGGGATAGCAGACATTACCCTGGTCACGACACCAACTCTCTCCAGAGCATCTTGCAAAGCCAGACTGTTAATCACAGTTGCCAGCATTCCCATATTATCAGCAGTACTTCGATCCATCCCCTTACTTGCTCCGGAAACACCCCTGAATATATTGCCTGCACCAATTACCACTCCAGGCTCAACACCAAGGGCAACCAATTCTTTGATCTCACTCGCAACATAATTAATAACAGCGGTATTAATGCCAAAGGAATCTTCGCCCATCAGCGCCTCGCCACTCAGTTTCAGCAAAATTCTTTTATATTGTATCTGCATGAATAGATCCTTTGCATTTCGACAAATGCATGAAAAAAAGGCGGGAGAAAAAGGCAGGTCTATAAAAAAAAATATGACCATTGTCCAAAAGGAGGCTGATCAATAAAAGACAAGGCTTTTATTGATCAGGGCAACACGACCTACTACTTATACACCAACTTGAAAGCGGGCGAAACGCTTGATAGAAACATTTTCACCCATTTTCCCAACAAGTTCAGTCAACATATCTTGAATACTCTTCTCAGGATTTTTAACAAATTGTTGTTCAAGTAAACAAATTTCAGAAAGAAAACGATCAATTTTACCGGTAACCATTTTTTCCGCAATACTCTCAGGTTTGCCAGACTCAATAGCCTGCTGCACATAAATTTGACGCTCTCTTTCAACAATATCAGCGGGCACATCATCTCTAGACAGCGAAACAGGATTGGCCGCAGCTATATGCATCGCAACATCACGGGCAAACTCCCGGAAGTCATCGGTCTTAGCAACGAAATCGGTCTCGCAATTCAATTCAACCATAACACCCAACTTACCACCGGCATGGATATAAGTTTCGACAACCCCTTCACTGGTGGCACGACCTGCTCTTTTAGCGGCAACAGCCAGCCCTTTCTGACGTAAAAAATCAACAGCCTTTTCCATGTCCCCAGCATTCTCACTCAAGGCCTTCTTGCAATCCATCATCCCTGCACCTGTTTTATCCCGCAGGTCTTTTACCATCTGACTTGTAATATTCATTCCAAACCTCCTTATATTAAAACCTCAAAACATTTTTCCAATCTCATTGATGAAAATATCGGACAACTAAAAATTGAAATAGTAAATCAACGAACATCCTCTCCGGATAAAACAAAGGGGCAGTCAAGTGACAGCCCCTTCAATAAAACTGACAACTGAACACCAGTTAAGGTGTCCAGTTGTGATTATTGTTCAGTTTCAACAGCCTGTCCCATTTCAGAACCAGCATCACCCATGGCAGCAGCCAGAGCTTCATCAGATGCAGCGTCACCATCAAGTGAAGCTTGACCTGCAAGAACCGATTCGGCAATACAGGAAACTACCAATCTGAGAGAACGCAGCGAATCATCATTCCCAGGAATCATGAAATCAATACCATCCGGATCACAGTTGGTATCAGCAAGGGCAACTACAGGGATATTTAATTTCTGCGCCTCACTTACAGCAATCGACTCCTTCTTAGGATCAACGATAAAGAGGACGGAAGGAAGCTTTCTCATATTCTTGATACCACCAACATTCCGCTCCAACTTTGTTCTTTCTTTTTCCATAAGCCCAATTTCTTTTTTGGGAAAACGTTGAATAGAACCATCTTCCTGCATAGACTCAATCAACTTCAAGCGATCAACACTATTTTTAATTGTTTGAAAGTTGGTCATCATTCCACCAAGCCAACGATGATCAACATAATACATATTACACCGTTTAGCCTCATCCTGAACGATAGCCTGAGCTTGTCTTTTAGTACCAACAAAAAGAATGGATCCACCTTTGGCGATTTCCTTGCTAATAAAATCACAAGCAGTATCAAACATACGCTTGGTCTTATCAAGGTTGATAATATAAATACCGTTACGGGGTCCATAGATATAAGGTTTCATCTTTGGATTCCAACGACGAGTCTGATGACCAAAATGCAGGCCAGCCTGTAACATTTCTTTAACTGTAGCGAATGACATTTCTTCTCCGTTTTCTGGTTTTACCTCCACCCCTGATTTATCACTTTTGAGCGTTAACAACGTTCTTTATGACACCAGGCACTGCAAGGGGTGTGTGTATTTAATACTCAATATTTACTATCACAAACTTTGAGATAGCCCCTCAATAAACAAAACATTACTTTTTACCATGCAAAATCTATTTTTGCAACTTATCAAAATCACAAAAAAAGAATCGTCAAAGAAATTTAACGCCGCATCAAGGATGAGGTTCCAGTCAAAAATAATTTCAACCAATCAAAACCAAACTGAAGCAAGGCAGTATCGTCTGACTGAATTCGATCCTTTTGATCCTTGGTAAGACGAAACTGCTCAAATAGTTGCTTCCGAAGGGCCAGTGCCCTGAAACCATCAACGTCATAACAGACCATAAACGCCATTTGCTGCTTGGGCCCCCCGCTCCCCTCGCCTTTCCATGGATTCATGGAAAAAATGGTATCAAGTTCAGTCCAGCGATCATTCATGCCATTATACTCCTGCAACTGCTGATCACGAATCCATTGGGTAACGGAATAAAATTTATCTTCCTGATGCCCCAGACAATATGGGTGATCAGTTAAAAAATAATAATCTCTGGAACGACCACGTGCCAGCGTTCGATCAACGGCTCTTTCAAGGGGGTATGTTCGACAGGCAGATGGTCTGTCATGATATACTGAGCACCCACCTTCCGCGAGAAAAGGACAGCATTTTTCTTCATCATCATTGAGTTTCAACATAACAGCAGGAAAATATGGATGACTCCCTTTTACCAAACGCGTATAAAGACGCATAAATGACTCTGAATCAATTTTTAAACAGTTTTTAAGGCGTACAATGTCATAAGGGTAGAGGAACATGTCTACATTTTTACAACATGACATAAAGCATTGAACACCGGCATGACAAGAAAACTGAAATTTTTCCGACCCAAGTGGTACCATACCCTCAGGAAATTCTTTTTTACTGTTCATAAATTATTTGGCAATGAAATAACGAGGAGAGGTTTTAACGAAAGCCCCGTACATAAAATAAAAAAAGCTGACATGAATAAATCCATGTCAGCTGCACAATAAAGTATCTTTTTAATTCATTCTTGCATATCGACTCAAATATTATAAGCAAAATAGAAAAGGCTATCTATCTTAAACTAATATTGATCTCTGTCAGCAATTATGACAAAGAGCCTAATGCGTTAAAGCAAAAAATCAATTATCAGACTGAACTTCTATATTTTCTTGATAGCCGACAAGTTCAAGAATTGCCATGGCTGCAGCATCTCCCTGACGAACCCCTGTTTGAATAATGCGTGTATAACCACCATTCCGATCTGCAAATTGGAGATGAATGACATCAAAAAGTTTTGCCACTACATCTTTACTACGAATAAAACTCAAAGCCTGACGTTTAGAATGCAAATCACCTTTTTTGGCAAGAGTGATCATCTTATCTGCAAGTCGACGTGCTTCTTTTGCTTTAGGGGTGGTCGTTACAATTCTTTCATGCTCAAAAAGAGAAGTAATCATATTTCTAAACATTGCTTTACGATGCGAAGATGTACGCCCTAGCTTTCTGCCTGAATTTCTATGTCTCATTGATTCATCCTCAATACTATCTATAGATAGTATAGATATAATTTTCTACTTATGTATATATAATGCCTACTCCAGCTCATCAGGCTTACTTTCAATCTCAGGGGCGGTCCAGTTATCAAACTTTAATCCAAGCGTAAGACCTCTCTCAGAAAGTAACGCCTTAATTTCATTTAAGGATTTACGACCAAAGTTTTTAGTCTTCAACATTTCCTGATCTGTTTTCTGGCAAAGTTCACCAATAAAATTTATATCTGCATTCTTCAAACAATTGGCGGAACGGACAGAAAGTTCTAAATCTTCAACAGGTTGATTCAAAAATTCATTTTCTGTATCATCCTCTTTTTCACTCACAACAGTCTCAGGTTCAGCAGTACCTTCATCAAAATTAATAAAGATAGTCATCTGTTCCTTAAGAATCTTTGCCGCAAAAGCCAAAGCATTCTCTGGCTTAATACTTCCATCAGTTTCAATCTCAAGGGTCAGTTTATCATAATCAGTCTGTTGGCCGACACGGGCCTGAGAAACTTTATATTGTATCTGTTTCACAGGAGTAAAAATGGCATCAATTGGTATCTGCCCTATGGCAAGATTCTCTTTTGACTGTTTTTCCGCAGGTTGATACCCTTTACCCCATTCAACTGTCAATTCAGCATAAAATCGAGTTTTTCCAGTAAGAGTACAAAGAAGCTGATCACTATTCATGACCTCTACAAAGGAAGAACCTTTAATATCTGCAGCAGTTACAGCCCCAGGACCAATTTTATCAATTATGACAGTCTGTGAGTCTGCATTATTCAGCTTCAGTCGGACCTGCTTGAGATTTAATATTATCTCACTGACATCTTCAACGACATCCTTCATGGCTGTAAATTCATGAAGAGCGCCGTCAATCTTAACAGTTGTAATTGCAGCACCCTGTATCGATGACAGTAAAATACGTCTAAGAGAATTACCAACAGTTGTAGCAAATCCTCTTTCAAGAGGCTGACAAACAAATTTACCGTATGTCTCAGTATGTTTAGACTTATCAACCTCTAATTTTTCAGGTTGAATCAGCTGACGCCAATTACGATAAAATGGGATTTTTTCTTCAGCAGTTTGGGTCATATAATTCCTTCTCTGCGCATCTAACTTCTTATAAGAAAGTTCTTAACTTTGAATATCAAGCAATATATCAATATATTTATTAATATTATTAAATGATCAGTATGTTAAGAACGCGTTATTACACAAAACAGATAGATACTTCCAGTTTTAGAAAAAATGGAAGTATCTATTGGAAAACTTGAACAATTATTTAGAATAAAGCTCAACGATAAGATGCTCTTGGATTGGCATGGTAAGCTCCTCTCGATTAGGCAGGGTCTTTACAGTCGCCTTAAAATTATCCTTATCCAATTCAAGCCAGCTTGGAACTCCTCGACGAGCCACTGCTTCCAGATTTTCTGCAATAAAAGAATTTTTCCTACTCTTTTCCTTTACAGAAATCTCATCTCCGGCCCCAACCAAGAAGGAAGGAATATTAACTTTTTTCCCATTAACCAATATATGACTGTGCAAAACAAACTGCCTAGCCTGATTTCGAGATGATGCAAGACCAATACGAAAAATTGTATTATCCAACCTTCTTTCAAGGTTAACCAGTAGATTTTCACCAGTAACACCTTTCTGTTGATCAGCCTTATGAAAACAAATACGGAACTGTCCCTCAAGAACACCATACATGTTTTTAACTTTTTGTTTCTCTCTTAACTGAAGAGCATAATCTGAAACTTTCTTAAATCGTGCTTGCCCATGTTGACCAGGACCAAAAGCACGACGTTCAAAAGAACATTTATCAGAATAACACCTATCACCTTTCAAGTACAACTTAAGGTTTTCACGTCTACAACGACGACATGCCGCACCTATATCTCTTGCCACTTAGTCCTCCATCCAGATCTATAATTTAATTAAATGTACAACTTTAACGTTAATCGTGCTTAAACACGACGACGTTTTGGAGGTTTACAACCATTATGGGGAACAGGTGTAACATCACAAATACGAGTCACCTCAAATCCAGTGGTAGCCAAGGCACGTAATGCTGCCTCTCGCCCAGGGCCTGGACCCTTAACTTTGACCTCAACTTTACGCATCCCATGATCAGCAGCCTTTTGACTTGCCTCAGCAAGTGCATTCTGAGCTGCAAACGGAGTACTTTTACGAGATCCTTTAAATCCTAAAATCCCAGCACTGCACCAAGATATTACGTTCCCCTGTGTATCTGATATGGTAACAATAGTATTGTTAAAAGTTGAATAAATAAAAACAATACCTTCAGGAATATTCTTTTTGACTCTTTTTTTATTGCGTGCACTAGCACGTTTCGCACCGGCCATTATATTACCTTCCTAATATTGAATTACTTGCGACGAGCAGCTGCTCCACGACGAGGGCCCTTACGAGTCCTGGCATTTGTTTTGGTTTTTTGCCCTCTACAAGGAAGCCCCATACGATGACGTCGACCTCGATAACATCCAAGATCCATAAGCCTCTTGATGTCCATTGAGACTTCTCGTCTTCGATCACCCTCTACCGTATATTCTTCTTCGATAATCATCCTGATACGAGTAACATCGTCACCAGTCAGATCATCACTGTTCATTGTGTAGGGTAGATCCGCCTTATCAAGAATCTTTCGGGAAGATGTAAGCCCAATACCATGTATATAAGTAAGTGCACGGTCGATATGTTTATTTTTTGGAAGGTCAATACCTGATAAACGTGCCAAAATTGTATCTCCTCAAGAGGTCTGTTGTTATATTAAGTTAACAATATAAATAAATTTAAGGAAAAGTAATCAACCCTGACGTTGCTTGTGTTTTTTAAGCTTGCAGGAAACCCGGACAACACCATGACGCTTAAATATTTTGCAATCACTACACATTTTTTTAACTGACGCACGAACTTTCATAATAATATTTCTCTCTATTTATTCTTTTTACCACCCTTCGCCCTGAAGGTAACTCTACCACGTGACAAATCATAGGGGGATAGTTCTATTGTTACCCGATCGCCAGGTAATATCTTGATAAAATGCATTCTCATCTTGCCAGATATATGAGCTAAAACTTTGTGCCCATTATCTAATTCCACACGAAACATTGCGTTCGGCAGAGGTTCAATGATTGTGCCTTCGACCTCTATGGCCTCTTCTTTTGCCATTCCATTACCTATGATTCCATCAAAAAATGAAATCAAAAAATTTTAAATATAATACACTTCAATCCAAAAGAGAAGTATTTTTTATAATTCAGTCAAAGTTAGCACGTGAACTCAAAACAGATGGTCCTTCCAAAGTAGCAGCCACTGAATGTTCGAAATGAGCTGAACACAGCTTATCAGCAGTGATGACAGTCCATCCATCTTTAAGAACCGATACCTTATGAGTACCCATATTGACCATCGGTTCTATAGCAAGAACCATTCCCTCAACTATACGAGGTGAACGATTACCTTGAATATAATTAGGAATTTCTGGAGCTTCATGTAAAGAAGTTCCAATTCCATGTCCAACAAACTGCCGAACAACAGAAAAACCGTTCCCTTCTACATACTCCTGCACAGCCTTGGAGATGTCTGAGATTCTATTACCAATCTGCACCTGCTCAATAGCATGCAATAGGGAATTCTCAGTAACCTGAAGCAATCTCATTTTCTCACCCGCAACAACACCAACGGGTAAGGTAATGGCTGAGTCTCCAAAATACCCCTTAAATAAAACACCAAAATCAATGGAGATAATATCTCCCTTACTCAGCTTTCTCTTTCGGGAAGGAATTCCATGTACAACTTCCTCATTAAGCGAAACACACAAGCATGCAGGAAAACCTCTGTAACCCTTGAAAGCTGGCTTAGCTTTTCGTTTTAAACACAGCTCTTCTGCTAATCTGTCAAGCTCATAGGTAGAAATTCCAGGCTCAATTACCCTGCTCAACATAGAAAGAACTTCAGCCACAATCTGGTTAGCATCAAGCATGTGACGAATTTCTTCCGGGCTTTTAACAATAATTGACTTTGCCCCCTGTTGACTTGTTCCTGAGCTCAAATCTACCTTCGTCCGCGAATTTTACCTGCTTTCATAAATCCTTCATAGTTGCGCATAACGAGATGAGATTCAATCTGTGACATTGTATCAATGGCTACACCAACTACAATAAGCAGAGCAGTACCACCAAAATAAAAAGGAAGATTAAATTTTGAGATCAAAAGCGTCGGCAAAACACAAACGACACTAAGATAAATCGATCCAACAACAGTCAGTCTGGTTAAGGCTTTATCTATAAATTCAGCAGTTTTCTTTCCAGGACGAATTCCGGGAACAAAGCCGCCATTTTTTTTAAGATTCTCAGCAACATCATCAGGCTTAAAGGTAACTGCTGTATAAAAAAAACAAAAGAAAACTATCATACCAACAAACATAATATAATAATAAACAGTACCAGGAGAAAAAGCAGCAGATATTTTCTGCACCCAGTCAACCTGAATAAAACCACCAATTGTAGCTGGAAACATCATTATTGAAGAAGCAAAAATGGGTGGAATCACTCCAGCAATATTAATTTTTAAAGGAAGATGTGAGCTCTGACCACCATAAACTTTTCGTCCAACAACTCGTTTTGCATATTGAATAGGGATACGTCGTTGTGCAGTCTCAAAAAACACAATGAATGCTACAACCAAAAACATAAATGCTAAAATAAACGGAATAAAAAAGAGGCCAATTTCTCCTGCCTTTACAAGTTGGATAGAGTTCACTACAGCAGCAGGACCACTGGCAACAATTCCAGCAAAAATGATCAAAGAGATACCATTACCAATCCCCCGCTCAGTCATTTGTTCACCAAGCCACATGATAAAAGCAGTCCCAGATGTCAAAGTAAGCATGGTCATCAATTTAAATTGCAAACCAGGATCAAGGACAATAACTTCACCTCCCGGTCCAACCATACTTTCTAAGCCAGCACTGATAAAGAGCCCCTGTATGATACTCAGGCCAACGGTACCATAACGGGTATATTGAGTAATCTTTCTTCTTCCAGCTTCACCCTCTTTTGACAACGCTTCAAGCTGTGGAATGACAACAGTAAGAAGTTGAATGATAATTGAGGCACTGATATATGGCATGATACCTAGTGAAAAAATAGAGAAATTTTTCAAGGCACCACCGGAAAACATATTAAACATGCCAAACAATGAGCCGGCATGTTGCTGAAAAAAGGCCGCAACTGCCTCACCATTGATACCTGGTGTTGGTATTTGCACACCCATCCGGTATACAGCAAGCATGGCAAGAGTAAAGAATAGCCTCTTACGCAACTCTGGAATGTTGGCAGCTCTTTGTAATCCGCTCATTAATTCAAACCATTACTCAACATAATTTTATGATATGCATTTATTTAAATTATAAATGCATACCGTCAAGTTAATCAAAATCAACTATTAATTTCAATAACCTTACCACCAGCAGCTTCAATCTTTTCCTTGGCTCCCGTGCTAATTTTATCAATAGTAATATTTATAGCTTTGGTAATATCTCCATTTGCTAAAACTTTAACAAGAAGATCCTTTTTAACCATTCCCTTTCGGACCAACATATCAACCGTTATATCACTACCGGCATCAAATTGATTTAATTGAGCAAGAGAGACTATGCCATATTCGACTTTAAATTTATTATGAAAACCACGTTTAGGCAAACGACGAGCAAGTGGCATCTGGCCACCTTCAAATCCTAGGCGAATTTTTGCCCCAGAGCGAGAATTTGCACCCTTATGGCCTCTACCAGCAGTTTTACCATTTCCTGAGCCAGGACCTCGACCGACACGTTTTCTCTCGCGATTTGATCCTGGATTTGGTGAAAGGTTAGCTAATGTAATCATGTTAAATCTCCTCAACTCGAATGAGATGCCCTACCTTATTAAGCATTCCCCTGATTTCGGGTGTATTCTTACGGGTGACAGTTTTTTGCATCTTGGTCAAACCTAAACCAGTAAGTGTGGCCCTGATTTTTAGAGTACTGCCTATCCCACTCTTGACCAAAGTATATGTGATTGTCTCGGCCATGTGACTACCTTTTTAAGTTCAAATAATATAAAAAAGCACACCTTTTTATGAAAATAATAGTCATAAAAAGAATGTGCTCAAGTTATGCAGATATTTCGTCTAAAGATTTACCGCGTAATTTAGCAATACTTTGTCCGGAACGTAAAGTTCTCAATCCACTCAATGTCGCCTTAACCATATTATGGGGATTATGGGAGCCCAGACATTTGGTAAGAATATTTGTAACACCAACTGCTTCTAAAACGGCGCGTACTGGACCACCGGCGATAACTCCGGTACCCTCTGAAGCTGGTTTAAGGAGAACTCTCCCAGCGCCATAATGACCAATAATGGTGTGAGGTATTGAGAATTCAGTTAAAGCAACAGAAGTCATATCCTTCTTGGCTTGCTCTACACCCTTACGGATTGCATCAGGGACTTGATTTGCTTTGCCGAGCCCGTATCCAACCTTACCTTTGCCATCTCCAACCACAACAATAGCACTAAAGCTGAACCTTCGGCCACCCTTTACAACCTTAGCAACCCTGTTGATAAAAACAATTTTCTCAATCAGTTCCTCAGGAGTTTCACTCTTGGAACGTTTAAAATCAGACAAGGGACACCCCCCCTAAAAGTACAAGTTCATTAAAATTGAAGCCCACCCTTACGGGCCCCATCGGAAACTGCCTTGATACGACCATGATATATAAATCCACCACGATCAAAAACAACTTTATTAATTCCAGCTGCTTTCGCTCGTTCAGCCAACATAATTCCAACTTTTTCAGCTGCACCAATTTTTCCTTTTATATCAGCAAGCTCAAATGCTTTGTCTACTGTTGACATAAAGGCCACAGTCTTACCAAGACTGTCATCTATAATCTGCGCATAAATATGCTTATTACTTTTAAAAACTCTCAATCGGGGCCGATCACTTGTGCCGGTAATTTTCTTACGAATACGACTTACCCGCTTTGCCCTTGCTGTGGCCCTAGCATTTGTCTTAGCCATGTTAATTTACCATTATTGAATAATCTGCAACAACCTGAGGTCACAGATATTTATTTTTTACCAGCAGACTTACCAACCTTACGCACAATGTGCTCATCAGAATACCGAATTCCTTTACCTTTATAAGGCTCAGGTTTTCGGATACTGCGAATCTGGGAAGCTGTAAGACCAAGTAATTCCTTATCAATCGATTCTAAATTAATTTTGGTATTATTTTCTACACTAGCAGTAATACCATCGGGTAAAATAAAATCAACAGGATTAGAATAACCGACATTAAGTGTCAAAGTATTACCTGTGACATTAGCCTTATAGCCAACACCTTCAACCAACATTATTTTTTTAAAACCTTGATCAACACCAACAACCATATTATTGATTAAACTACGAAACAAGCCCCGAAAAGCACTGGATTTGTTGTCTACAACATGTGTATCTATCAATAATTCATTGTCCTGTTGAACAATCTTTATTTCTTCACGAACAGTTCTTTCCAGTAATCCCTTAGCACCTTTTACTGATACATGCTGACCATCTACAGTGATTGTCACACCAACAGGCACAGGAATAGGTTGTTTTCCAATACGAGACATATTACCCTCCGTTATTTGTGGATTTGTTACCAAACCTCACAAAGTATCTCTCCACCAGTGTTGTTGGCTCGTGCAGTTTTGTCAGTTACAATACCACTAGAAGTTGAAATTATGGCTATACCTAATCCATTCAAAACTTTTGAAATGGCGTTGGCCTTGGCATATTTCCTCAAACCCGGTTTACTAATACGTTTAATACCTACAATAACAGGCTCTTTGTTAGATCCATATTTCAAATCAATTGTCAAAGTCCCCTGCACACCATCATCAGTCACATGATAGTCAGCAATAAATCCTTCCTCTTTTAGTACCTTTGCAATACTAACCTTCACGTTGGATTTAGGCATCTTTACACTATCAAATTTTACCATTACTGCATTTCTCAACCTGGTCAGCATATCTGCCAGGGGATCGCTCATGGACATGGCGAACACTCCTTTTCATCATCAAAATATAAATAAAAAATTACCAATGTTATTACCAACTAGATTTCACAACACCAGTTATTTCACCATGAGATGCTAATCCACGAAAACATATCCTGCAGATACCAAATTTCCTTAGAAAGCCTCTTGGACGTCCACACAGAGGACATCGATTATAGCTTCTCACTTTGAATTTTGGCTCACGTTGTGCTTTTGCAATTAAAGATTTTTTGGCCAAAACAACCTCCAGTTACCTGTCATTAAAATATTAAAAGTAAAATACTATTATTTCTTAAAGGGCATTCCTAAATATTTAAGCAGTGAACGTCCCTCTTCATTTGTTTTAGCTGAGGTAACAATAGTAATATTGAACCCTTTGATCTTATCAATTTTATCATAATCAATCTCAGGGAATATTATATGTTCTTTAATTCCCATTGAATAATTTCCTCGACCATCAAACCACTTTGGTGATAATCCACGAAAATCTCGAACACGAGGCAAGGCCACATTAACCAGTTTACTGAAAAAATTATACATACGATCTTCTCGTAAAGTAACACAGCAACCGATTGCAACACCTTCTCTCAACTTGAAACCGGCAATCGATTTTTTCGCCCTGGTTATCACCGCACGTTGACCGGCTATTCTTGAAAGTTCTTCTACAGCACCTTCAATAATTTTAGGATTCTGTACAGCTTCACCAAGTCCCATATTAAGAACAATTTTCTTAATCTTCGGGACCTGCATTATATTAGAATATCCAAACTCTGTTTTCAGAGCAGGGACACATTCCTCATTATAAAAATTTTTCAGTGCACCCATTTCTTACCCCTAACGTAAACTTCTTAAAAACCTATGATTTAGTCTCGATGGATTCACCACAACTTTTACAAAAACGAATTTTTGTGCCATCTTCGAGTATTCTTTTTCCTACACGACCAGTTTTGGTACACTCAGGACAAATCAACTGTAAATTAGAGACATGAATAGGCGCCTCTTTCTCTACAATTTGACCTTGCTGGTTCATTTCCGTTGGTTTTTGATGACGTTTAACCATATTAATACGTTCAACAACGGCCTTATCTTTATCCAGGACAACACGTAAGATTTTGCCAACACGACCTTTATCCTTACCTGCAATCACTTCAACCTGATCATTTTTTTTCAGGTATGTTTTACCTTGCGCCATTTTCAATACCTTTATGCTCAATAAACTGTATGCCAATTAGATGACATGAAAGACACTAAAGAACTTCAGGTGCCAATGAGATAATTTTCATAAAACCCTGACTACGTAACTCCCTTGCAACAGGGCCAAAAATACGGGTACCAAGCGGTTCACCGCTACCCGAAAGAATAACTGCGGCATTGTCATCAAATTTAACCCAGGTGTCATCCATACGCTTTAATTCTTTAGCAGTACGTACAACAACGGCTTTCATGACATCACCTTTTTTTACCTTGGCATGCGGTATGGCCTCTTTAACGGCAACTATAATAATATCACCAATAGAAGCATAGCGTTTCCGAGAGCCACCAAGAACCCTCATACATAGTACTTTTCTGGCTCCGGAATTATCGGCAACATTAAGCACTGTTTCAGTTTGTATCATAATTTCACCTGACTTTTCATCAGTTGCAGATCACAGTAATTTAACCGTAATACTGTATATTATTAAACAGAACGATCTAATATTGTTCTCAGACGCCAACGCTTTCTTTTACTCAAGGGACGACATTCTTCAATCAGAACAAGATCACCAATTTTGCACAAATTTTCAGGATCATCAGCTATATATTTTACAGTTTTCTTAACAAACTTACCGTACAAAGCGTGTTTGATTTTCCTTTCAACCTGAACAACAATACTTTTTTCCATCCTGTCACTTACAACAGAACCTGTTTTTGTTTTTTTTGATTTATTTATCTCACTCATAATCTTTTCAATTCGAGTTATAGGATGCAGGATTTTATTTTAATTAAATAAAATTTAATTTAGCTAATACTCATCTGGGTACGAAGTGTAAGTATTCTTGCAATATCCTTACGGAGCATTGATACCCGCGATGTATTCTCAAGAGGTCTGATCTTATGCTTAAATGTCAGCTTAGAAATCTCTTCTCTTAAATCAATTTCTTTTTTAACAAGTTCCTCAGCAGACATCTTACGAACATCATTCATCTTCATATCATATCCCCCCGCGAAACAACCTTAGTAGCAAAAGGTAATTTATTACCGGCAAGAGTTAAAGCACGAATGGCAAGCTCTTCATCAATACCTGCAATTTCGAAAAGAATCTTACCTGGATGAATCTGGGCGACCCAATATTCTGGACTACCCTTTCCTTTACCCATTCGTGTTTCTGCTGCTTTTTTAGTAATGGGTTTATCAGGAAAAACCCTGATCCAAACCTTACCACCACGTTTGATCTTTCTATTAACTGCAATACGAGCAGCTTCTATCTGACGAGCGCTCATCTTACCGCAGTCAAGTGCCTTCAAAGCAAAATCACCGAAGGATATCGATGATCCACGAAAAGCTACTCCTGTCAATCGACCTTTAAATACCTTCCGATGAAGGACCTTTTTGGGACTTAACATCTCTCACTCCATAAAAAATAGTGAAACTTTCAACACTGAAAACTTGGTCGATTACCCTACTACGGCATCGGCCTCACTTAACACTTCACCGTTGAAAATCCAAACTTTAACACCAATAATGCCATAGGTGGTATTCGCTTCAGACAAGGCATAATCTATATCAGCACGGAGAGTATGCAAAGGAACCCGTCCCTCTCTAGTCCACTCACAACGTGACATCTCAGCTCCACCGAGACGTCCTGAACAAGATATCTTTATACCCTTAACTCCAAACCGAAGCGCAGAACTAACTGCCTTCTTCATAGCACGACGAAATGCAACCCTTCTTACAAGTTGACCAGCTACATTGTCGGCAATCAACTTAGCATCTGCTTCCGGCCTACGGATTTCTTGAATATCAATAATAACGCTACGATTAATTTGCTTTTCAAGATCTTTCTTCAAAATCTCAATTTCAGAACCTTTCTTACCGATAATAATACCAGGCCGGGCAGTAAAAAGTTTAACACGTACTTTATCACCTGTCCGTTCAAGGATCACCTTGGAAAGACTTGCGTGACCAAGACGACGTTTTAAAAATTTTCTAATTTTCTGATCTTCAATGAGATAATTTGAATAATTTTTATCTGCATACCAGATAGAATCCCATGTCCGGGTTATATTAAGTCTCATTCCTATTGGATTAACTTTCTGCCCCAAAACAATCCTCCACCAAAATACTTAGTTCATTAAATTAAAAACTGTAAATTATACTCAGATCCAAGAACAATGTAAAGAACTATTGTTCATCCAAAATCACAGAAATATGACTCGATCTTTTAATTATTCCAGTTGCCCGACCTTGAGCTCTTGGAATAATACGTTTTAATGATGGCCCACCATCAATAAAGATTTTTTTAATATAAAGGGTGTCGACATCAACCTTGTCATTTTGCGTTGCATTCGCAATAGCTGAATCCAAGACCTTCTTCAGAATTCTAGCACCCTTTTTCGGCATAAAATTCAAAGTATTAATCGCCTTGTCGACATTCATCCCCCGAACAACATCAGCAAGAAGTCTTGCCTTTTGGGGTGATATGCGAATCCCCCTCCCTACGGCTCGAGCTTCCATAATATTTACTCCTAATAGGTCTTGCCAGGACGTTTAAAAATTAAATTATTTTTTTCCCTTTTTATCAGCGGTATGTCCATAATATGTCCTCGTTGGTGAAAACTCACCAAGCTTATGACCGACCATGTTATCCGAAACAAAAACTGGTATAAATTTTTTCCCATTGTGAACCGCAAAGGTAAGGCCAACCATTTGAGGTATAATATCTGAACGTCGAGACCATGTTTTGATAACCTTACGCGAAGCGCTCTCGTTTGCCTTTTCTACCTTTTTTATCAAATGGTCATCAATGAAAGGACCTTTTTTTACTGAACGAGCCATACGTTACTCCTTGTATCTTATGATCTCTTCTTGATAATATATTTATCAGTTGCCTTGTTTGTTCTCGTCTTATACCCCTTCGTTGGATAGCCCCATGGAGTACAAGGATGACGACCACCCGAGCTCTTACCCTCACCACCACCCATTGGATGATCAACAGGGTTCATAGCAACACCGCGAACCGAAGGTCTGGTACCTAACCAACGGGTACGACCCGCTTTACCAAGTTTCTGACTTTCATATTCTCTATTGCCGACCTGACCTATACAAGCACGACAAAGTTTATGAAATTTATGAACTTCATTCGAAGGTAGTCTTACAAGAACAAAGTTACCCTCTTTAGCCATCAATTGAGCTGAAGTACCAGCACTCCTTACCAACTGAGCACCTTTTCCAATTTTCATCTCTATATTATGAATAATCGTACCAAGAGGAATATTCATCATTGGTAAACAGTTACCAGGCTTAATATCAACATTATCGCCTGCAACAATTTGATCACCGACAGAGATTCCTTCCGGTGCAAGAATATAAGTCTTTTCACCATCAAGATAGCTCAACAATGCAATATTTGCAGTACGATTCGGATCATATTCAATTGAAATAACTTTGGCATTGATATCAACTTTATTTCTCTTAAAATCAATAATCCGATATTTACGTTTATGACCACCACCAATGTGCCTCGTTGTTATACGACCGTAATTATTACGTCCACCACTCTTAGACAAGCTGGTAACAAGACTTTTTTCAGGTCCGTTCTTAGACAAATCGGAATTTTGTATCGACACATGGTGCCGTTTACCGGCAGATGTCGGTTTGTATGTCTTAATACTCATGATTTCCCAATCGCTCCATCAGGTTGTTTGGATAGATTTCTTTGCTGACTAATTAAGGTGCTTAATTTCTAACACCATCAACTTCTTGACTCTTTACAACTCATCTGCAAAGTTAATCTGACCTTCAGAAAGTGTAACATAAGCCTTCTTCCAATCATTTCTAAAGCCAGTATGTTTTCCTACTCGCTTTTGTTTCCCATGCATATTGGCGACATGAACATGCTTAACCTTCACAGGAAACATCTTCTCAACCGCTTGTTTAATTGCAATTTTATTTGAATCAGGATTGACCTTAAAAACTATCTTATTGTCTGTTTCCTGTAACAATGCCGCCTTTTCCGTTAGGCATGGACCTTTTAAGACATTATACACATTTTTCATGCCATCACCCTTTTTTCAAGTCCTTCAATAGCAGGTTGCAGCAGCACAAGTTTTTTGTGAAGAAGGATATCATAAACATTCAATCCCTCTGTTGACAATACCTTGAAGCCATTAACGTTTCGCGCTGATCTATTGACATTCTCATTCAGATTAGGAGTAATGATGAGGCCATTTTCAATATTAAGCACATTCATTACGTTAACAAATTCTTTAGTTTTAATGGCATCCAGGGTGAAATCATCAAGGACAACAAGGTTCCCTTCTTGCAACCTGGCACTCATCGCCATTGCCAAAGCCTGTTTTCTTACTTTACGATTCAACTTGGTGCTATAATCTCTAGGTTTCGGGCCAAAAGCAACACCACCACCACGCCACACGGGTGAAGTGTTACTACCAGATCGAGCCCGCCCGGTACCTTTTTGACGCCATGGCTTTCTACCACCACCACTTACTTCAATCCGAGTCTTGGTACAAGCATTTCCAGCACGCCGCGCAGCAAGCTGCATTTTAACAACATCGTGTAACAGATGTTCTTTCACAACAAGATCAAAAACCTTTTCGTTCAGTTCGATCTCGCCAACTTTTTCATTCTTAATATTTAATACACTTACAGTTGACATTATTTTCTCCTTGAACCGGGTCAATTAGCAGAATCAATTATTTACTGAAGATTTTCAAAAGACTCTGTTTTGCACCTGGAACGGGTCCCTTCAACAGAAGTATATTTTCTTCGGCACGAACGTCTAAAATGATAACATTCTTCGTCATTACGGTGTCGTTACCCATACGACCAGGCATTTTTTTACCCTTTACAACTCGTGCAGGCCATGCACTACATCCGATTGAGCCTGGAGCTCTATGATGATGTGAGCCATGACCAGCACAACCTCCACTAAAGCCATGTCTTTTCATAACACCCTGAAAGCCATGCCCCTTACTTGTTCCTTGGATATCAACAAGATCACCAACTTTAAAAAGTGCTTCCAAACTAATTGTCTGTCCAGCCTCATATTGTTCAGCATTATCAACCCTGAACTCTTTGATATAATAGTAGGCCTCTGCACCTGATTTATTAAAATGCCCCATAAGCGGCTTCGTAACCCGAGATGTTTTTTTCTCAGCAAATCCAACCTGAATGGCACTGTATCCATCTTTTACAGGAGATTTAACCTGTAAAATCCTGCAGG
>JAQVER010000077.1 GCA_028697885.1 Desulfocapsaceae bacterium | reverse complement strand
CCCGCAGATAGCCCTTGAGGTCAAAGGTCAAAACCTTCTGGGCAAGGAACTGGTCGTATCCCCAGATCGCACCAACAACGATCAGAATCGTGATGACGATTATTTCCAGATAGCCAGGAGTTGTTTTGGGAGTTTTTTCTACTTGTGCTTTTGCTGTTAATATTTTTTCTTCACCAGGAGTTTTTGTTATTTCTTCTGTCATATTTTTTTCTTCTGATTTTGTTTTTTTGATTTTTTTGAAAATTTATTTTTCCAGAAATTTCGTCAACATCTCGAGCGCGGGTTAAAAGAACAGTTAAACATACAGTTAAAAGAACAGTTAGTGACTCAAAAAACAGACCGGAAACCCTTCCAGACAAACGATCTAAAAATTAATCCCGTGTACCATCCGTCACGAAAACGTGTTTCATCCGTCACAAAAACGTGTTCCATCCGTCACGAAAACGTGTTCCATCCGTCACGAATTTATAGGTTTTCTGTCAAACCGTGTTCCATCCGTCACGATTGTCAGAAAAAGTGTGTTCCATCCGTCACGAATTTTTTTGGCCACAACATGAATTTCTGAAAATGTTATGGAAATGGTTTTAATTTGACACTAAAAACAAGAGAAACCGTGACGTATGGAACACGTTTTACAAAAACACCGTGTTCCATACGTCACGACCGTGTTCCACACGTCACGATTTTAAGAAAAAGTGTGTTCCATCCGTCACGATTTTACGATAAAAGTGTAGGTGATTTGTCATGATCTTCATATCGAACACAGCAAATTTTATCATCTTTAGAGAGCATTGCTGTCTCGGTAATTTTGACCTCTTGCAACTCGGCACATGCTTTTTTGACAATCCTCCGCCAATTCCTAATATCGGAATCTTGTGAGCCGCACATTTGTTGAAATGTCTCAAGATTAAGCGGATATGGATGCTTGTGGCTTTCGACATAATTGGCAAGGCAGCGAGCTACAGGCGACAACTTACGGTAGATTTCCCATGAGTGGCTTGTAAAATTCTTACCGGCAAAAAGCACAATCAAGTTAGGGTCAAGCCAGGTACTGTATGTTGTCGGCTTGCCCTCTTCATCATTGATTGCTTCATAATTACCAATGAGACAAATCGACCCACTTCTGCCATAAGCCTTGGCGTTCAAAGCTAAAACATCATTGGCCCTGAGCCGTGAAATGCAATCCCGCACCCTATTGTAATTGCATCCATTTTTTGCCCAACCCACATCCCTCACCAAATCTTTAACAGAAAATTCAAATGTTTCACCAAGTGGTACTCCCTGGCCGTATTTGAGAATTTGCAGCCATACGATTTCATCGTCCTCAGCTCGTAGTTCAATACCAGTGTAGATAATCGACACAAATTCGTTATAGTGAAACAGCTTTTTACGCATCATGACTTTGCGTGGTTGGTTCTTGTTTGTAGCCGTGAACAGTGATGATCGAGCGTAGTCATTGGGGATATGCCGTAAATCGCTACGTTTGCCCATGTTTTCAGGAAAAATCTTATCAAGTTGAAATAGTTTGTTTGGGTCAATTCCTTTTTGGTGCAAATAGGCTTTTCGCTGCAAGGCGTCCATTTGTTTTTCTGTGTTGGTGCGAGAAACAAATGGCTTTTCAGCGGCCTCAGAAGATGCGTCATCTCCCCCAAGAGTAATTTTTATTGGCTTACGTCCCATTACGCGCCTGAAGGAAAAGCCGAACAGCCCTGGGCCTGTTTTGTCTCTTTTTTACCTATGTATCCATACTCCTCAAGTACCATTAAAGAACGGCGCACCGGCTTATCAGAAATCCCGCTTTTTTTACAAAGCACCTTCACTGTCGGAAATGTTTGCTCGGCATTGATTACCAGATACACAGCCAATGCGTGTGGCCCGATGATGGCAATATCTCCGCTTTCAATCAGAGCTTTGATATCTTGCTCTGATCGTATAGGTTTTTTTAATTCAAACTGACTCATCGGCCTCCCCTGATCTTGGTTATCAAGCCAGTTAAACCTGGACTTTTGGCTTCCTGATTAACTTTCTCCAAGATGGTCATGATGCCCACATCGCCCTGAATCTGAAAAATCTCATCACCTCGGTCATAGACCAGGGCTGGAACTTCGGTGATGCTGTAGTGATTAAAGAGTGCGGGTTTGATCGAAATAGCTGGTTTAATCAGGTCACATGGCTTCTCCTGTGTCTTTTCGCAGGTGGTGTCTTTTTTGAGAACCTTGCTCCACCATTTGACTCTTTCTTTTTTATTCTCTTTACCCAGACCGCCTACCATTCCCTTCATGACTGGCACGATCTCAGGCACTCCTTCGATATAGGCCATGTACCCCTGAAACGATGCCTCTGGGATGGAGCTGGATAGGAAGAGATAAATCTTTTCAGAATCAGCAAGGATGCCTTTTGCTTCCTGTTCCTTTTTTTTGTTTCTCCTGCTTTCAGGTATAAACAAATCTACCTGCCTGTTGAACTCATCTGCTATTTTCTGCTGAAACTCAGGCTTCCTGAAATCAGCATTGGTCTTTTCCGCTGCTTTTATTCCTGCCTCTTTATGGATATTTTCAGGGATAATCATGGTCTTGGCCAGTTTTCTGGCCGTATCCATAGCTTTTCTGGTTGCTTCGTCGTCAATTACAGCCTGTTGTCTGGCCTTTTCCAAAAGAGCTGGCGGCAAAGCAGGGACAGTCTTATCAGAACAAGATTCAGCGCCTTGTACCGAGAAAGCCGATAAACCGACAACCAATCCGGTCAGTATGATGATTTGTCTTCGCATATTATTCACAGCAAGTACAACAGCGCACCAGTCGGAAAACCACCCAGAGAAATTCATCGTTTGACCCCTTCTCTCCATCATAGGGTGGATTGAGGCCGGAATCGTAAAACTTGGCTGCTTTACCGATAGGGTAAGTAGCTCGCAGACCAGGCCGTGCCGTGTGCATCTTGTAATGGTCCTTACTCCAGATCGGCGTGTACTCGCAGCCACAAATAGCTTCTGGATCGCAGAGCATAAACAATCGGTTCAATTTAAATATTAACCGTGCTGCTGCCGTGTTACTGGCCTGAACGATATTGTCATTGTCCACATGGCCGCTTACAGGATAGGTTGACCCGCTGCTCCCAAGACACCAGGGCATCCAGCCAAACGATGTACCTAACGTATTGACATAGGCTGCATCTGTCATGCAGAGTAATTGCATGTTTTTATTGGCGAATAATGCAGCTTCGGGAGTGATGGTGACTGCAAGCTCATCGTTCTGCCACATTGAATCAAATTCAGTCCACCAGGCTCCCATATCATCATTAACGCACAAATCCATCTCGTCCATCAGTGAAAAAATAAATGCGTGTGCCTGAAAAAAAGTGGATTCATCGGCTATAGATACAGCATCCGAACTCTTATTTTTTCCACCTAAAGTATCGTCGATTCCTCCGGTATTGTCTTCTCCACCTGACCCTGTAAATGCGGAATAATTAGCTATTGAAACAGTATCTATGAAGATAGACGGGTCCCAATATTCGTAAATCTCACCCTCTTCATAAAAAATTGGTGGTGGCCTTGGACAGATGCAAATCCCTAAAAACTTAAATTCAATATCACCCCAATTAACATCTGAGGCTTCATTGAATGAATCGCCTGACTTGAACAGAGCAAAAGCGGGAGTTGCCGCAAACAAAAGCACTAATGCCAGCAGGTATTTATTCATCAATCTTTACCTCCTGCACCATCATCTTTTTTCCATTCTGGGTAATCACACAGGGAACAGCGGCTAATTGCAAACGATCAGCTATGGTTTTGGTCAGATAAAAGACTGGCCTGTCTAACTGCTTTATTAAAGGTGCTGCAAATCCGGCGGAAATATGTAATTTGATTTGTTTATTCTTGTAATAGGGTGATTTCTCAAACCATTCCACTTGCTTTGCACTCTCGCCATTGATGACCATCAATCCATCGGGCAGAGAGACATAATCCAAAGGGTTCCAGGTAAGTCCTCGCTCATACATAATCTCCCCATTTTCGCCCGGGATGTCGTGATCTAGGGTGTAGGTCATATCAACGAAAAAAGTCCGATCTCTCTTGGCTGTAGGCAGGGCATAGATGTCTTTTGCTTTATAGTTCTGCCTATGCTCTTCCATGATCTTTGCCATTTTTCCCTTGTCAATTCTGGCCTTGACCTCTTCAACCAGGTCCGGCTCTACTACTTGATAGGTCGTCCCGATAGTGCCAAGATTTTTTGCATAGGTAGGAGATACCAAAAATAAAAGGCCAAAAATGATGACAAAAAGCCTACAGCTGCCCATCTTTCCGCAACTCGACCATTTCCAGAATGGCCTCATGATAGGTCATGCCGGATTTAACTCGCTCTTCGATCATGGCGATTTCAGAAGCCTTGGAGGTGTAAATAAAATAAGCGTAATCGTTGACTATCAAACGAGCTGGGCCAACTCCAAAGGGCGTATCGAAGAAAATCTCTGAATAGTAGGGAGGGTTGGACTTGATGCTTTTCAGGAGCTTCATTGAAAATTCATCGTAATCAATCAACTTCAGGTCTTTTGCCTTGTCAAAAGCAGGAGACTCCAAAAAGATTTTGAAGGCCGAGTTGTCTTTGATTACAGTTCCAACTGCACCAAATTGGTCCAGATCAAGAATAGATTGGGTGATAATCATGAAACTACCGGAGTATTTCCTGGCCCTGCGGTAGCCCTCATTGACAACTGGAGCAAGCATTGAGGATTGATCTAAAAACTGCCATGCTTCATCAAAAATTATAAGTCGATGCCGTGACCGATCTGATAGGTAAAGGTCTTGAGTCACGGCATTGATAATGAGCATGGTGACAACCTTGTATAGATCAGGCTTTACTTTCAGGTTCTCCAACTCAAGGACAACAAACTCATCATTGCGAATATCAAAGGTGCTGGGACCACAAAAAAATTTGCCGTAATTGCCATGTGACGTAAATTTCATCAACAGAAAACTCAACTTCCTGGCTTTCGCAATCAAATCTGTGTTGGCCTCAGATTCTTTATGTTGTTCCATGCCGGGGCCAGTGGGGAATTTTTTCATAAACTCCCAGACCGTATTGACATCAGCATCCTGTCCTTTTTGTTTCCATGCCCATTGAACCGCCCAATAAAATAAATCTATTTCCTCTACATCCTCGCATCCTTTAATCGAGTTGGCGTAGGCCATTTGCGCGAATACTGTTGCAATCACATTTACTTCTTCATCTGGCTCTATGATATTTGTGAAGGGATTAAGGCAGATATTTGAATCAGGACTGAAATCCAGATACCGCGCCCCCAACATATCAGCGATCTTCTTGTAGGAACCACCAATATCAATGATGCGGATTATGGAACCACAAGCGTAATAATTAAAGGCTATGAAGTTGACCAGAAACGACTTACCGGAACCTGATGTGGCGCAGCAAAAGCAATTAAAGTTGGTTGCCCCTTTCGCGAAAAAGTCTAACGAAACCAACTGCCCTTTCCGGCCAGTGAAGATCAGATTAGGGGTGCCGCCGGAGCCAACAAAATCGCCCTGAACTGGCAGCAATGGGGTGATTGAAGGTACTGGTGCAGTAAAATCACGCTCCAGGTTTTCTATATTCTTACCGTCAGCGTACATACAAAGAGGAAATGAGGAGATAAACAGGATTTTCAGCACCATGTTGTCCCGTTGCATCACATAGCCATTATTTTCCCACAACCGTCTCACACGGGTACACGAATCTCTGGCCTTTTCTACATCGTCCGAGAACACCCAGAAAACAGGGATGATCTTAAGGAATTTGACGCCATGTTCCAGATCGTCGGATGCCTCTATATGTTCCGCTTGTTTACGGTAAAGCAGGGTAGATAATGAACCAACCCCTTTCTGGTTGAGCATCAGATTGGTTTTTGCATGGATTGTTACATCCAGCCCCTTCTGAAAGACGATATTGAAGGAATAGAGAAAATCAGTCTTGATCTGGTCCGCATCAGAGACAATGCCCCATATCCCACCAAACAGGGAATTGGTCTGCATCGGGTCAACTTCACGTGGGAAGCTTTTGGGAGTCGTGCAACACCAGTATTTATCTCCTGCCTGAATATAATCGCTACCTTCCTTGATAACGGTATCCGCGTTGATAATCTGTTTCAGAATTGGAATATTTGGGCTGTAGGAATTGAAGTTATGCTCTGGATAATCCTTGGGGTAGGTATTGAGCAACCGCCGCAACCATTCCATAAGGTTACCTGGTGGCAGACTCCTGGGGTAAAGCTGGGCCGCTCTCAATGTCTCGTTGATCTGTCGTTTGATGTCGAGTAACGGTGCAATCTTCTTTTTATCATCAAGCTCTTCTGGTTTGGGCATACCTGTCGCATTCCCAGGGATTTTAGCCGCTATAAACAGCCGGAAATTCCTGACTGGAATAAAGCTACATGCCTCCAGCCCTTTTTTCCCTTCGAGTAAAAATTCAGTAACTCGTTCGGTATTGGTAGCAATGATTGGTTCTGTTCTGGTACGGCTGTTTCGGTACCGCTCTATGATGGGTTCTATGTGGGAGTCAGCATGTAAAACAAACTGAATAATAGTGCCATAAGGCATACCTGCCCTGAAAATGCCTTCGAGTGAGTTCATGGCCTTTTCCCCTGCGTAGGTAAGCGGGGAACACTCCCATATCATCCCAAAGGTGCTGTCCTGATTCACATAGATTTCATTTTTATGATCGTAAGCGACATAATTCAGGAAGGCAGAAAAAGGATGCCGCTTGGTCAATTTAGCCAGATCGCTGTGTTTCAGGTATTCAGTATTGCCATAGAGAAGCCGTTCAAGAAAATCAATCATTGTCTTGCCTTTGCTTTTTCACTTATATCTGTCAGCACCCATTGAGATTCTTTCAGCTTCAAATAGACATAGCGAGTCATGAACAGTTCATCGCTCTCTCCTTTGTAGGGCAGCATCAGTACCCGCATGATCTTGGGTGGTTCCAGCATTGGCTTATCCGGTTCCTCCAGAAGTTCCGTGAGTGCTTTGTAACGGCTGTTTTGAGCAGTTAGCTGGTTGATATTGGTTTTTGAAACTTTGGTTACAGTGATGGACTTATCTGGTGAACACGGGATACTATTGCCTTCGATATCGGTACAGAGGGTCTTGGATTCGTTGGTTGCTTCAGGACAGGGGATTTTATTACCTTGCCCGTCAGAGCAGGTTGTCTCGGTCGCATCATCAGCATCGGGGAACCTGGCCTCCTTGTAAGCTGATGGCGTATCAATACACTTTCCGGCATCATCCCTTGTGCGGCACTTGAAGTCTTCTTCGTAGGGATTGACAACTTTTCCTAACCCGCCACAACCTGACAAAAGCACCGGTAGCAATAATGGTAGAATGACATATTGTAATTTCATAACGATTCGTCTCTTTTGTTGTCTTTAATCTCCAGGTCTTTGCCTTCTGAGACAATGACGGTAATTTTCTTGGTAGCAGCCACTTCGATCACCGGTGTCGTCTGTTTTGCTAAATCCATGTAAAAATCTTGCAAGGTGTTTGCTCCCTCTGATAGTCCACCACCGACGGCATACTTCCCGATCTGTGAAGCATCAATAGAGTTGGTTGTTCCCAATACCGATGATGAGGTTGTGGTGGCCGCCGCTTTTAACGCTTCACCGGCCCCGCCAAAAAATCCGGCTATGATCGCCCTGGCAGTTGAAGCACCCATCCGGGAAACTACTCGACCAGAGAGGCCAACCTTGGAGTCGGAATCAGTAACAAAGCCTTTGATCGGGGTATCAATAACGGCACTGCCTTCGTTGGATAGACAGGACAATGAGACTAGGCGGACATCAGCCCGTTCTTTGTCCAACCTGCCTACGGCCTCTGCAATAACGAAACAGCCGGACAGGTTGGCCTTAATGTCATTTGGCAGCACAGCTGGGGTCTGGATACGGAGCAAAAGAGGTTCGGAGTTGCCCCCCTTGGCACCGCTCGAAGTAGCAGCATCGAAACCTGTCAAAAGTCTCGCCTCCATGAAGGAAGGAGGGAGATAGACCGTCCGACCTTTTTTTTTACCGTCATCTTTGGGAAGAACAATGGTCTGGTTTGATATTACCGAAATCTTGCCGACGATCTTCTTTTCCTGCTTCTGACCACCACGACCGCCACCTCCTTGAGGTGATGGCCCCAGGTTGCGGCCGCGAGATGATGGTTGACTATTTTCAAATAGAGGTTTGCCTTGGTCATTAAGAACTTGTTTTCCATTTGCATCGAGTACAGGTGTAGGTATAGTTTTTCCCTGAGATAATTGTTCAGGCGTGGGGATAACTAATTTTCTGCTTTCTTCATCTTTGTTTTTCTTCTCTTCAATAGCCAAGAAATCGGTCTGACGTTTCGTCAGATCGGTCAGGCCCTTTTTCAGAGCATCAATCTGCCGACCCTGTTCCTTGAGCATGGTCTTTTCAATCATGTCAGGGTCGAGGTGAATGATCTTGTTTCTTTCTGTTCCCACAACATCTACCTTTTTTTTGGCGCGGGAATTGTAACCAGTAACAGCGATTCCCAAAATAATGAGACCGACTACCGACCAGACTAAAACCTTTTTCTTTTGTGGTGTCAGGTTGTTGAACCTTTCTTTCAGGGTCATTGAGATTGCTCCCGTTTTTCAACCACAAACACTCTGGTCGCCTCGCCGGTATTCAAAACATGATCTTCTATTGCTACGGCCAGGATAGATTCACTGATACCAAGTGATAGAAAGGTTTTCTCCTGCAATTCTATTGTCTCACCCTTGGTAGAGGCAACCTTGAATTGCTTTAATCGCAATCCTACCCCTTCCACATCCACGGTCTGCATCAAGTTGACGCTTAAATCACCACATAGGGGAATCAGGGTATCCGCATTTGACACCTTGTAGTTGGATGGATAGCCGCCTTCGTAACCTTCCTTGATGATCTGCAAGACTTGTTTTTCCAAAGGCATGTTTTTGTAATGGTCGATATTCTTTTTAAAAACATCCTTTGCTGGTGCGGACAGATGCAGGGTTACAGATGAGATTTCTTGAGGTTCTGCAATCAGGGTATAAACTGCCCCATTGCAGACAATAAATAACTCGCTGGGTGTTTCAGCATAGGTTAGCAGTCCGTTGAACTCCTCGGCCTTGAATTTGATAAAGGCACTATTGCCGGAGAAATGACCAGTAACGCCTTTTTCTTCCGAGAAAATCAAATCACTCATCGGCCCGGAACAGACAATCCGGTTGATATCACGATTGGACAACTGGACAATAGTTGGCATTTCAGGGGCAATAAAGTTGACAGGCGTAGGGTTGTCAAAAGGGTCATTTGCGGTGGAGCCAGGCTTTATTGGTTTGGGTTCCCTCATAACCGGAGACTGCTGGGCTTGTCGGGCTTGTGGTTGTGATGGAAGAATAGATGTCTGGTCTTTCAGATCATTTGTTTGTTCTCCTTCTTGTTTTGTTTGCTTCACAAAATCCGCCACATTAATGGAAGCGGGTGGAGTAGCAGGTTCTTCCGCGTGCACCGAGGAGGCAGCCAAAAGCAGGCACAGGCTTATCCGTACGATTTTCTTCATTTCGTTTCCATCTCCGCTTGCTTATCACTCTTCAATTTTGCATCTACGTTTTTCTTGAGCTGCGCTTCTGTTTCTGCTTCAGCTTTAAGTTTGTCTGCGTCCGCTCTGAGATTTTTCTCCTTGAACTCGCTAATCTCAAAACGACCATCACGGATCCGATAAGCGACCACAAAAGTTTTGGCTGCTGTTTCGAGTTTTGTGTCTCCAGCAAACTGGACTAAATTCCCAAACATCTCGATAGTGCCTTCCCCTAAAGTGATCGTCTCCATGTAAAATGTCGAACTTACCTGCGATTCTTCAATACGACCCGCCAAGGAGTACCAGCTTTTTGAGGCTTCGGGATAGGCTTCGGAAGTGTAGAGAGAGAGCAGATCATCAAACTGCCCTCTGGCCGTGGGTGGGGAGTAGGTAGTTGCCAGGTTGACAATCTTTCTGCTCATATCCTTGATATATCCTTCGGTAGGCTTGCCCTGGACAAACTCAACTGTGCCGGTCATAGTGGGTGGAATCAGCACAACACGTTGATATTTAACAGACCGATATACCATCAGGGAGTTGAAGCAGACGGCTACAGCCATTACCCCGATAGCAAATTTAAGCAGTCGGTTTTCAACGAATAAATTACTTGTTTTTTGTACGAAAATATCTGCTTTCACTCGTGAAACTCCTGCTGAAAATAGTCGGGATAGTTGTTCATCTTGACCAGACCAAAGACATAAAGGACATGCTTCAAGAATCCCCGTGCCTGAGAGCGTTTGGTTTTGGTGTAGGAATACTGAGATACCATAAAGATTAGCCACATCCACTTGCCGTAGAGTAAGGCCAGGGTAAGAAAGAAGAGGAACAAGACAAGCTCGTCCACCTCAAACCACAGCACTTGAAACGGTTTAGATAGGTATTGTGGAAACTTTCTGGCAATCATTGTTTAACCTCTATGGTCTCATTATATGATTAAGGCGCCGATAGACTGCACAACGGTATCAGCGGAAAGCAGAAATGCACCCCCAAGGACAACCCCAGCTGCAGGAAGAATCATCTGCCGGATAGCAAGGATGGCTGCAAAAGCCATAGAAGCGACACCAGCTACAAATCCAATAGGGCCAAGTAAAATCTGAGTGACCGCAATATCGTACAGGTCATAGGCAAACGAACCAGCCGCCGGAGTTGTCATAGCGAACACATTGACTGTCTGGAGCAGTAAGACGGTTAACATGGCGAAAAAGATAAATTTTTTCATGATTGCTTCTCCTTTTGTTGTTGCACGAGCTTGTGCTATTTTTTCCTGTTGGCAGAAACGGTTGAGTTGTCCTGTAGCTGTAAAAGTTTAGGCAAGCGAGCTAAGAGGTGTTCCAGGTAGTGATCGTTGCAGCTTGCCCGAGAAAAATTATTTTTTCGTTAATGTTATCTCCACCTTCCGGTTGCTTTCGGGGTTGCTTCCGTAAATCATCCCTTTTCCTTCCACCGAGGCCACCTTGTAACCAATTCTCCGAAGCAGGGTGGCAACAGCCTCGGCTCGATACCTGGAAAGTTTCAGATTCTGGTTTTCGATTCCAATCGAACAGGTATAGCCAGTGAGGTAGAGAGGGCAGGATGCACAACACTCATGCAAGTCCATCAGAAGTTTATTGCTGGCATCCGGTGATAACCATGCGCTGCCCAGGTCAAAATAAACCACAGGTAACGGACGGCTTTCTGGGCGGGCGTAAAAAGATGGTAGGCTTGCAATGATGAAAGGTTGATGGATTGGAATTTGCGCAGGTGTGTTTATGACATGTGGATAGCTGTATAAATCCTGCCGAATTTCAAGCCCAAAAACTGGACTGCAAACTGGACTGGTGAGCATGAGAAATGCACTGATCATCAGGAAGATTTTTTGAATTTGTTTTTTGAATCGAACCATCATCTTTGTCATCACTTTTGAAGAACTAAAGAAACTACTGTTTCTTTCTCTTTGTTTGCGCTTTTGTGGAATCTTTTCATGGTCATTTTGTAGCTACAATTTCACGTTTCTCAGGATCATTATTGGACTTTTCAATGATCTTTTTTTGAGCTTTTTGAGCTTTTTGAGCTTGTCTTTCTTTAATTTGATACACCCTTTTCCGTACCCGATATATTTTTTTAATATCAAAAATTGACAGTTTGAACCGAAAGGTTAATTCAATTTCTGCTATCAGGTGTTTCATGTAAATCTTGTGATCTGGCTCCAGGTTCATGAACCTGGAAAACGCATAACGTTCCCATTTTGTTTCCAAGTCACAGGTGTCAATAAGTGCTTTTCTACTCCTTTTGTTTTTCTTTATTAGCTGAGGGCGTATGAACTCTATTTTTCCCCAAAGATTTTCCAGCAATTTTAAGCCGATCAAATCTCTCTCGATAAGAGGGTCACTTATAAATCCTCTCCTTGTCATCCAACCTAATGTTTTAAACGGAATTTTAGAGATCTTCGCATACTCTTTAATTCTCATAAGCTTCTATTCTCCTGATAGTATTTGATAAAATCCTTCTGACAGATCGAGTATGAATTCCAAAATGATCGGCAATCGCGCTAAAACTGACTGGTTTTGGCTGTGAAAGAATCCACTGAGAAACCAGCCTTTGTCGATCAGTCAGAGCAGATAATGCCTCGGCAATGACTGATTCATCCAGATCAGAAGGTGTATCCAAGTAACTTGATTGCTCATTTTGAATTGCTACGTTTGCCGGTTGTTCATTAGCTAAGGCAACACCAGCGGCCATCTGGATACATCTGGTGCGAAAGACAATACGGAAATACTTGCTCGTTAAGGACAACTCCTTGTTTTGATTGATTAAGGCTGAGAACACCTGATACACAGCAAGCTGGGCCTCTCCGACCAAGTCATAAGAATTACAGGACATATAGCGATAATATGGAGCGGCTATGCACCATATCAAGCCCCTGTTCGAATGCGCCCAGGATTGAGCCAGTGGCCAGATGTTTTGTTTATCTGCACTCAAAGAACACATTCCAATTATTTGATTGCCATCAACCGGTTAATCAACTTACGATCTGGCTTTTCTTTATATTTATCTAAAAATTCATCCACATCCGAGGCTCGAAAGAAAACTGTACGGCTATTAATTTTTATTCGTGGTATCCCTTCAGAGATCAGCATTAACACCACGCCTTTTCCACACCCAAGATACTTCTGCAAACCAGATATTCCATTCAAGTAGGATCCACTCATGCTTTATCCTCGCTCTGTGTGAGGTACGACCTCAAATATGCTTGTGCAAGCCATTGATAAAGTGACTCACCAGTTGATAATGCCAACGTCTCAAACGGTACTTGTATTTTAAGTGACAATTTCTTTGCCTTGGTTTTAGAGAGGAATCGTCGTCCCAAACGTAAATCACTTATCATTTGAGGCGACATACCAACAAAATTCGCAATATCGATTTGTTTAATTTTTTTCACATTATTCATGTTCCGCAACAAATAATATTCATAATGCAAATATAGCCCTTTAGAATCTACTGAATTATCACAAAAAATAAACCAATGCTTATTTATATACATATTGTGAAATTAATGTAAATAAAAATTTTCATAATAATTGTTTATTTTTATCCGCATAATGCATATAATATGAGAATGGAAAATAATAAAACTGACATAATGGAAATTTTCAGTATCGCTACCAAACATGTTTTATCCACTAAAGGAATAAGGCAAAATGCGATTGCTAAAAGTCTCAACATCGGGACATCTACTCTGAATAATTACATAAAAGGAAGAAGGCAGGGAGATGAAACTACGAGAAGAAGGATTGCAGATCGTCTTGGATGGAACTATGAAAAGCTGCTAGAGCTTGGTCAATGGATACTCAGCGGAAACCAACCAGAGAATTTTTATCCATCATTTGTGAATTTGACAAAAAAAGAACTTTTTGAATCAGGAGCTGACATTACTTTGTCTCCAGAGTTACCTCACTCTGAAACAAAGCGACCTGATTATATACTTAATCAGAATAACGCAGTTTTTATTTCTATTCCAAAATTTGCTGCACGACTATCTGGCGATCATGGTTCTTTTCAAGATATAGACCTTATTGAATCGAACATGATGTTTCACAAGAACTTCTTGATGAAGCACGGGAATCCTGACCAGATGGCTTTATTTGAGGTCATAGGTAATTCTATGAACCCATTTTTATATAATGGAGATGTTGTCTTGGTTAATTTATCCAAAAACAATTTCACCGACATTATTGATGGCAAGGCATATGCGTTTCGTGATGATCAGACTGTCAAGGTCAAAAGGCTATCATTTCAAGGAGCTAAGTTAATTGCGACAAGTGAGAATTCACTACTTTATCCACCATACACCGTTGACACAGAGAATTTCAGCTTGATTGGCGAAGTTTTATGGGTAGGACACGAGGTTAATTAAAAATTATTTATGCCAGCAACAGTCCGTGAAAAAATTAAAGGCTCTGGCCGGTGGTATGTGGTAGTCCACCATGATGGACAACGAAAGTCTGCCGTTGCTACTGATAAGCGGCAAGCACATTCAACAGCCAGAGAAATCAATCGGCGTATTCTTGAGGGAACATTTCAACTCAACAATGAAGACTTTGCAAAGACCTTTGTAACATACAGTGAAATTTACATTGCAAATGCAACCATTAAGCCTTCGACTCTTGCCGATTACAAATCTATACTGAAGAAGCATATCAATCCTGTTTTTGGAAGCAAAAATATAGATAAAATCAACCGATTGGATGTAAAAAATTTTCTTCGACAAAAACTCAAAGATGGTCTATCCCATAGTACTGTAAAGCATTTAAGAGCTTGCATGTCAAACGTCTTAGATGTAGCTCTTGACGCTGACGAGATTGACCAAAATCCAGCATCAAGGCTTGGCAGAATAACCTCAAGGGATCAAATGGCACATAAATCCAATGTGGTGCCGATATTCCTCACAAAAGAAGTACTGACAAGGCTCCTTGACACATTTTTGAAACATAAACCTGAACACTACCCGTTAGCACTTTTGCTTGCTCGTACAGGGATGAGAATTGGTGAAGCAGTTGCCTTAAATTGGGATGATATTGACTTTGATAAAGCGATCATAACCGTTAGGCGAGCAAAATCGCGCACTGTCATTGACACGCCAAAATCAGGCAAGTCCCGCAACATTGACATGAGCAATCAGTTATCCGTAGTTTTAAGAGAAAGAAAGTCCGAGGCTAAAAGCAAATGGGTTTTTCCAGGAATAAAATCTGATACCTTAGACGCGACAGCATGGCGACGTAGGACATTTGACAAAATACTAGAATTAGCAGGCTTGCAGAAGATGAGAGTGCATGATTTACGACATACATATGCTTCTTTAATGCTTGAGCAAGGCCAGCCGCTCATTTACATCCAACGGCAACTCGGCCACCATTCGATCCAGATTACGGCTGACATTTATTCACATTTAATCCCAACAACTGATCGTAAGGCTGTAAACGCCTTGGACGACTGAGGCGCGCATATTGAGCCATATCACACCATATAAGGCGCGTATAGGCGCGTTTAGGTCATAGTTGGCGAGAAAAAAACGCACGTAACTTATTGAAATCATTAGAGTGAAAATCGAATTTTCGATCTACGAATCCGTAGGTCGGGGGTTCGAATCCCTCCTGGTGCACCAGTAAACGCAAGGGGGTGTTAAGTCATTTTGGCTTAACACCCCCTTTTTTATTCAGTTGTCCACCGCCGTTGGTTGTATGATAAATGGTCCCGTACCCGCTCTCCTGAGAACCTACCACCCGAATCCACGGCAAACACACCGGAGAGAGACATTGCTGCGATCTGACCGGCCCCTTGGCGGATCCACGTCTTCCCGCTGTCGGTCGACCGCAGGATCGTAGCGTATCTGCCCGAGGGTCGGCCCACCGTCCACCCCGCATACATTGGTTCAGCCTTGCTACAGGCGTTACCCGCCAGCAGCACAAACAAGAAGGAAAAGATACCGCTGATTAATGATTTATTGAACTTACTTATCCTCATTATTACCACCATACCTGAAAGGTTCATTCAACAGCAGCACAGAGATGTCCACTGCACGTGGCCAGAGGAAAGGAAAACTTAAAATTTCCAGATTTGAAGACAAAATCACTTGGCAGCCAGCCCAGATTTAATTGTTTGTAACAATGGCCAGCACATGGCAAGGATTCACTGCAAGGGGCGGATACGTACTTCGATATCAGGCGTATCTTTGAGCAGCTCTGTGAGCCTTGCAGGATCCGTATCTCCGTAATGATAGGGATAAAGAATTTTCGGTTTGAACGCCTTTGCCGCATCGGCCACCATCTCCGGAGTCATCGTATAGGGCAGGTTCATCGGCAAAAAGGCACAATCGATGTTGTGCAGAGCCTTCATTTCCGGAATATTTTCGGTATCTCCCGCCACATAAATGCGCTTGTCGCCAAAGGTCAGCACATAGCCGTTGCCGACACCTCGTGGATGAAAAGCCTGACCGTTGTCCCGCTTATGGATGATGTTATAGGCTGGAATGGCCTCAATCTTGATGCCAAGCACCGTCAGGACATCGCCATTTTTCATGACCGTACCTCCCGACACCCTATCGGTGCAGACAAAGGGAAGCACCACCACTGTACCAGGGGTCCGGACACCTTGCAGGGCCGCTTGGTCGAGATGGTCGGGATGATCGTGAGTAAGGAGAATCAGGTCAGCCTTGGGCAATTTCGTATAATCGGCCACCCGACTGTAGGGATCGACATGGATAATTCTTCCGCCGAAGCCCATCATCAGCGATCCATGCCCGAGGAAGGTAAGTTCCAGATCGTCGGCCGATGTTTTAATAACATCGGCCTGCACAGTCCCTTGCGCTGCAACCGTTAGTGCGCCGAGCGACATCATCATTATGACAAGAGCTAATTTGATTTTCATATCAGGTAATCCCTCCTCATGTTGTCTGAAGTTACACCAACTGCAAACCTGTTTTCCTCATTGCGGCTTTCTCATTTGTATTAATCTGGAGGCTCCGCAGAACAAAACTTGACTCCCCCTAAGAGGTGAATAATCGACCAATACGCCGCAAAATTTTACAGGGCATCTCGAAGACATTTGTTACTATTCCTCGAGGTACCGTTCTTCTGGCACTCCCCAGCTTAAAGTCAGAATGAAACTTGTTTCCACATGAAGGACAAGCCATAAGCACCCCACCGACATTGTCAGGAAATCGCAACTTTTGCCCACATTTTGGGCACTTTTTTTCTGTATAATCAGTCATGGTCGAGTCAGGACTCTCTAAAAAAAAGGATATCTGGTTATCTTTACTTTTGGAAATTAAAACTTGCAGCACGAATGATTCGCTTCATAAACAGCCGGGTATCTGAGGTGTCAGATTACTCATGCTGTACGCAAGTGATAATCGATTAACGTAGCATAACGTAGCGACACCAATGAGCCATTGACGCCCGTGAGTTGCAACGATCTTACAGCGGTATTCCGTTGAAGAACCGACCGTTAATCAAGAAATGCACTCCGATGCTGGCCGCATAACCCAGCGCAATTACCGGCAACCATTTCAAATGCCCTCCAAAGGTATACATCCCTCGGGCCTGACCCATAAGCGCCACCCCGGCAGCTGAGCCGATGGAAAGCATACTGCCGCCGACACCAGCGGTCAAAGTAACCAGCAGCCAATGACCTGTGGACATTTCTGGATTCATGGTAAGCACGGCAAACATCACCGGAATATTATCGACGATGGCAGAAAGAGCACCAACCATGACATTGGCTGCTGTCGGACCCCAGTCTCCATACATCACCTGGGAGGCCACAGTCAGGTATCCGATAAAACCAAGACCGCCGACACAGAGGATTACACCGTAAAAAAACATCAGGGTGTCCCATTCAGCCCTGGCAACATGCCTGAACACATCAAAGGCCACTGTGTCACCAACCTCCTCCTCTGCCTTGTCCGGGTCATAACTTTGGCTGCCGCGACCGTTTTTATGCGTTTTTTTCAGGTAAAAACCAAAAATTTTAAGATAGGCAAGACCTGTCATCATCCCCATCATCGGCGGCAGGTAGAGAAAATTATGGAAGCTGACTGCGGTGGCAATGGTCATAAGGAAGAGGATAATAACCACAACAGCACCGCGTTTCATTTTAATGCCGCTCTTACCGGCAGCCGGATGAATCTTGGGCACGGCAAAACACATAATCGTGGCCGGCACCAGCCAGTTTACGGCAGCCGGAATAAAGAGGTTGAAAAACGTCCAGAAGTCAACAAGACCTTTCTGCCAGACCATGAGGGTCGTGATGTCACCAAATGGACTGAAGGCACCACCCGCATTGGC
>JAQVER010000076.1 GCA_028697885.1 Desulfocapsaceae bacterium | reverse complement strand
TTCATTTTCAATCAGCAGCCGATGCTTGGATAAGTATCAGATTAAGCCGTTTGCGAATCAGCAATGTTGAAGTTCGTGGTGTTGACCACTTGGAATCTTTGAATTCTGTAATGAGTGCGACATCCTTGGCCAACTGTTGTTGCTTGAGCCCTGGTTCTCTTGAGGTGCTGCTTGTAATGACGGAGAAAACGCCTTTGGCGGTGATTTCGTCATGGGTCATTAAAAAATCCTCCATTTCTTCGAGGAAAAATGTAAGATACAAAGAGTGAAGAGGGCCGCTGATCCATTGAGCAAAAGGAGTATTCTATTGTATCTTTCATCGTTTTTCCAATGATTCCGTGGAGAGAATGGAGCAGAGGCTGTGTGGAACTGATTTATCCATCCCGCTGCTACTGCTGTCAGAGTGTTCTTACCCGGAAGGGGCAAGTGGTTTGTACCGACTGCCTCGCAAAAGTGCATTATCTGCAATCGCCACTTTGTTCCTGCTGTGGTAGGGAGTTTCCTGACAGTAGTGGCACTGATCATCTTTGCGGCTTCTGTCTGCGGCAGCTCCCGGTGTACGACAGGGCGCAGGGCGTTGTTCGTTATGAGGAGCCGGTCAGTCATCTGCTCCATCGTCTGAAGTACGCGGCTGATACCTCAACCCTACCGGCCCTGGCGCAAGTTATTGAACCCTTCGTTCATGACCTTGCTCAAGAGTTTCAGTCAGCACATGATCGGATTGTTCCGGTTCCTCTCTTTCCTGCCCGTTTGAAAAAACGGGGTCTCAATCAATCATTGTTGCTGGCCAGGATTTTTTTTCCGAAAGCGGGAGATGCGCTTTTGGTCGATAGCATAGTGCGAACCCGTGACACTCCTCCGCAAACCACACTTGATGGTGATGCCCGAAGAAAGAACTTGCGGTCCGCTTTTGCAGTCAGGCATCCGGCTGCTGTTCAAGGGCGGCGGATTTTTCTGATTGATGATGTTTTTACTACCGGCACTACGGCCTCTGAGTGTGCTAAAGCCCTGCTTGCCGCCGGTGCCGCTGGGATCTACGTGGTGACGGTTGCCCGTGTGGCCGGGTAAAAGTGCAGAAATGATTCCCTTCTGGTTACTTGCTTAGAGAAGAATTTGGCCCGCGCAGAGGGGGGAGGTGGGAAAGAAAAAAAGAGAAAAGTGGGCAGCAGCAAAAAAGGTTCAAGACTGAGAAGTGGAATCCTTCTTTTTTTCCTGCTCCTGGTAATAGACCCCAAAGGCCAGGTCCAGCCCCAGGACATGGTTTTTTATCCAGGCGCTCAGCTCATTCTGGATAGCGTGAACAACGCTTGGGTTCAGACCTTTTTGGGTGAACTCTTCCTGGATCTCGGCAAAACGTTGTTTGAAAGAGTGATGTGCTTCAAGCTGTTCAGGAAGGCCGGGGTAGGAAGATTGCTCCATGTATTGCTCTTCCATGGCAAAATGTCTGGTAACGTAAAATCCCAGTTGGGTCAGGAACTTGTCAATTGCCGAAGGTCTCAGGCCTGTGCTGAGAGCTGCATTGAGTTCGTTCTCGCAGAGGAAGAGTTGTTTGTGTTGGGTGTCAATTATAGGGATGCCAATCTTGAATTCATCTTTCCATTGCATAACTATAATCTTTACTCTTGAGGGTTGTTTAAGGGAGATGAGCACCTGTATTTTGCCAGTTCCTCCAGAAGATCGAGGGCCAGAGCCGCACCGGGGAGATTGACTCCCAGATCCTGCTGCAGGCGCAGGGTGATCTGGATCCGTTTGATCTCAATGGCTCCAAAACGCCAGCTTTGCGGATTGTCTCCGATGGGAGAGATGAGTCCTTCGTCTATCATCTCATGGATCATCTGGGCATTGACTCTACACAGGGAACAGCACTGGCGCAGGGAAAAAAAGGTGCTTTCGTCAAGGGGTATGCAGGTCGCTTTGGTATCGGTCATGGTTATACTCCTAAGCCGCTGCGTGGGTTTGTCGGCATGAGTTGGGCCATCTGTTGATATAATTTTTTCTGGGCCTCAGTCACTGGTTCCGGGGTGACGATGGTCAGGGTGACATATTGATGACCACTCTGAGTGGCGGAAGAAAGGCCGCGTCCTTTCAGCCGTAATTTTTTGCCGCTCTGGGAACCGGGTGGAATCTTCAGCTCCACGGTCCCACCCAGGGTCGGCACGGAAACCGTCGCCCCCAGCGCTGCTTCCCAAGGGGTGACCGGCAGGGAGAGATGGATATCGCGTTTTTCTATAGTGAAAATCCTGTGGGGGGCAAAGGCGATTTCCAGGAAGAGGTCACCAGCGCCCGCCTGACCCGTTCCGTGACCACCCTGGCCTTCAAGCCTGACCTGCTGTCCTTCGATGATTCCTTTGGGGATGGAAAGGGCTATGGTGTGAGGGGACGTGGATACATGACCATTTTGATCCATGACCGGACGGCTGAGGGTGATGGTTTTATGAGCACCCTGATAGCTGTCTTCCAGGTTGATCACGATCTTGGCATGGACATCCTGACCTCGGGCATGAAAGGTTCCGTGGGGGTGAAAACCAGGTTGGGCACGGGAGAAACCACCGCTTTTGCCAAAGAGCGATTCGAAAAAGTCACTGAACTGTGAGGCGTCAGCCTGGGTAAAGCCGCCACCGCTGAATTCAAAACCGGCATCCCAGTTGGGCGGTGGTTCAAAGTCCTGGCCGGCCCGCCAGTTACTGCCGAATTTGTCATAGGCTGCCCTTTTTTCCGGATCCTGGAGGACTTCATAGGCCTCGCCAATTTCCTTGAACTTTTCTTCCGCGTCATGGCTTTTGTTGACATCGGGATGGAACTTTCTGGCCAGTTTGCGGTATGCCCGTTTGATCTCGTCCTGGGAAGCATCTTTTTTCAGATCGAGGGTCTGGTAATAATCCTTGAATTTCATTATGCTTTCCTTACCTGACTTCAAAGGAGTGTTGGTGACAAGGGGGTGGAATCCCATTTCCTCTCAATTGTATCTTCACTTGACACAACTTTATGTTACCGCATACTATACTTTAAATTAAAGGGAAAAAAACAGTATGAAAGAGATAATTTTTCTCATCGGTTTTCGGGCCGTGGGAAAAACAACGATTGGCAGGGCATTGGCGGATCGTCTCGGTTTGACCTTTCTGGATACTGATGTCCTTATCTGTGAAAAGAAAGGGGCCACGGTGAAGGCCATCGTCCAGGCTGAGGGCTGGGACGGGTTTCGCCGTTGTGAACAGGAGGTCTTGCGGGGGCTAGTTGATCAGAGTCGATGTGTGATTGCCACCGGTGGCGGCGCGGTTCTCCATCAACATCTGTGGCCGCTCTTAAAGGAACATGGGTATGTGGTTTGGCTGACTGCGGAACCTGATATCCTTTGTCAGCGGATAGAGGCGGACAGTATCAGTGATACCCTGCGTCCCTCACTGTCTGGCAAAGCCGTATGTGCGGAAGTGCGGGAAATACTTGCCCTCAGGGAACCTTTATACCGTGAAACCGCAGATATTATTGTCGATACGGGAAAATTAAGCGTATCAGACATCCTGAATAAAATAATTACGAATTATGAATTCGTAATTCGTAATTCGTAATTGTTATAAGTTGAGAGGAAAAAAGAATGGCAGGAAATACTTTCGGTAAATTGTTCAGGGTGACCACCTGGGGGGAGTCGCATGGCACGGCAGTGGGTGCGGTGATAGATGGATGTCCGCCAGGAATTATTCTGGATCCCAGGGAGTTGCAGCTGGAGATGGATAGAAGGCGACCGGGACAGGGCGGTGCCTCCAGTCCGCGCCAAGAGCCGGACAGGGTAGAGATCCTTTCCGGGGTTTTTATCCGTGCAGGCGAGGAGCTGCCGCGAACGACCGGTACTCCCATCTCTCTTGCCATCTATAATAAGGATGCTCATTCAAAATCCTATGACGGGCTGCGGGATATCTTCCGACCGGGGCATGGCGATGTGACCTATCTTGCCAAATATGGCATTCGGGATCACCGTGGCGGCGGGCGGGCCTCGGCTCGGGAGACGGCGGCCCGTGTGGCAGCAGGCGCAGTTGCCAAGCAGCTTCTCCTCCAATACAAGATCGAGGTCTGCGCTTATACAGTGGCCTTGGGTGGAATCCATGTTCAGCAGCGTGATCTTTCCCTGATCCATGACAACAGTTACTACTGTCCGGATGCAGAGGCGGCGGTGAAGATGGAACAGCGGGTCCAGGAGGTCCGTAGCCAGGGCGATACCGTGGGGGGGATCGTTGAGATCTTGGCTTGTTGCCCGGCAGGACTGGGTGAGCCGGTGTTTGACAAACTCGAGGCCGAGCTGGCCCATGGGCTCATGTCCATTGGTGCGGTCAAGGGGGTGGAGGTCGGTGCCGGTTTTGCTGTGGCTGACATGCTTGGTTCGGAGAATAATGATCCCATTGGTCCCTCTGGTTTTCTTTCCAATAATGCAGGGGGAATTCTGGCTGGTATCTCCAGCGGAGCCCCTCTGGTGATCAGGGTGGCGGTCAAACCGATTCCTTCCATTTCCCAAGAGCAGCAGACTGTCAATCTGGCCAATGAGCCGGTGACGATCAAGGTTGGGGGCCGTCATGATATCTCTGCCATTCCCAGGATCATTCCGGTCTGTGAGGCCATGGTTCGTCTTACCTTGGCCGATCATCTGTTGCGGCAGATGGCTGTGGATTGTCAGGAGGGTTGAGCGTTCATGATCAAAAAACGTGAAGTTGCTCCTGCGGCAGGACGTGAAGCTATCCGTACCATCTGGATGCTGACCCGGGAGTATGGCAATCTGGCCGGAGCCGGCGGAGTCAGGGATGTGGCCCAACAATTGGCCAAGGCCCTGGCCGGCTGGTCCGGCCGTTCAGTAAGTGTGGTCATGCCGCGTTATGGATTTATGGATCCGGCCTCCCTTGGTTTTATCCCTCTTGCTGATCCCATGTTCCCTGAACGCTCACTGCAGTATGAAGTGGATCTGAATTACGCTCATGTGGAGCGTCGGGAAACGATGCGTGTCTGGACGGCCAGGATAGATCGGGTGACCCTGTATCTTCTGGAAGCAGACCGCTTTGCCGGCAAAACGGCTGTCTATGCTTATACGGCCGCAGACGAGGCCGTAAATCCTGCCCATAAGACGGGGGAGGGCCATGAGGATTATTTTGCCATGAATATCCTGCTCCAGAAGGGAGCTCTGGATCTCATGCTGCTGCTGGGTGTTCGTCCCGATATCATCCACTGCCATGATGGTCATACTGCGGTGTTGCCGGCGATGATCCATGAAAACAGCGGAATGCGTCATTTCTTTCGGGGAACGGGCACGGTGGTGACCATCCACAATGCGGGCAAGGGGTATCATCAGGAGGTGGCGGATCTCTCCTTTGCCCGTGCCATTACCGGTTTGCCTTGGAAGATCATTATGGGCAACCGCTTAGCCGATTGTTTTGATCCATTTTTAGTGGCCGCTCCTTATGCTGTGATGAATACGGTCAGTGAACAGTATGCTCGTGAGTTGCAGGAGACGGATGACGACCGGTTAACCGGCTGGCTTGGCCATACCCTGTTGGAGCGAGGGGTGACATTGAAAGGCGTGACCAATGGCATAGACCCGGCAGAGTTTGATCCGGCAGATCCCGGAAAGAGCGGGATTGATGCCCCTTTCAATCCAATGGCAGAGGGAGTGTTGCAGGGAAAGCGGTTCTGCAAGGAGGCCCTGTTGCTGGAACTCTCCCGCGAACGGAGCGTTGGGGGCATTCCCCTTATCGGTTCCCTTGCTTTTCGGCCTGCCCTGCCCCTTTTTACCTTTATTGGCCGGCTCAATGAACAGAAGGGAGTAGGTGTTCTGCTCGCTTCGCTACGGACGGTTTTAAAAAAGTATACAGCCTTTCAGTTCCTGCTGCTGGGCAGTGGCGGCCATGATGAAGAGTGGGAGTTGGCCCGTCTGGCGGAAAATGAGGAAAATCGGGGCCGGGTCTGTATTTTGAAAGGCTTTCATCCTGCTCTGGCCAATCGGATCTATGCGGCGGGAGATTTCTTTCTGATTCCATCGCGTTATGAACCTTGCGGCTTGACTGATTTTATCGCCCAGATTTTTGGTAATCTGCCCATAGTCCATCATGTGGGTGGTCTGGTCAAGGTCCAGGATGGGGAAACCGGTTTTTCCTATATCCAGCATACCCCGGCTGCATTGACTGAGGCGATGCAGCGGGCTATGGCGCTCTATCATGAGGATCCTGCCAGAATCCGGGAGATGCAGCGGCAGGCGGTGACGCGGATATATGAGAGGCATACCTGGAAGATGGTAATGAAACAGTATCTGCAACTGTATAAAGAGGCGAAAGATGGCAATGAACAATTGTTCATTGATAACTGACAGTTGAGTCAAGGAGGCAGGATATGGCGATAAAAATAGGTATTAATGGTTTTGGGCGTATTGGCAGAAATATCTTTCGGGCCATCAGCAAAGATCCGGAATTTGCCGACATCGAGGTGGTGGCCATCAATGACCTCACCGATAATGCCACACTCGGCCATCTGCTTCAGTATGATTCGGTCATGGGAATCTATGAAAAGAAGGTGGAGAGTGATGAAAACGGGATCACGGTCGATGGTCGTCATATTGCCGTCTCCAGCCACCGTAATCCTGCTGATATCCCCTGGGGGAAAATGGGAGTGGAGTATGTTGCTGAATGTACGGGGATATTTCGTGACAGCGATTCGCTTAAACGTCATATTGATGCCGGTGCCAAAAAGGTGATCCTTTCCGCTCCTGCAAAGGGTGATGTCAAGACCTTTGTCATGGGAGTTAATGAGGACGAATATGATCCGACCCTCCATCATGTGGTGTCCAATGCCTCCTGTACCACTAATTGCCTGGCGCCACTGGCCCAGGTCATCCTTGATAATTTTGGTATTAAAAGAGGGTTGATGACCACGATTCATGCCTATACGGGTGATCAGCGTCTCCTTGATTTTCCCCATTCGGATCTGCGCCGCGCCCGGGCCGCCGGGCTGTCAATGATCCCCACCAAGACCGGGGCCGCTGCTGCCGTGGCCCTGGTTATCCCGGCGCTGAAGGGTAAGTTTGACGGTCTGGCAGTACGGGTGCCCACCCCCAATGTGTCGCTAGTTGATGTGGTAATGGAGGTGGAAAGGGAGACCACGGTTGAGGAGGTGAATCAGGCCTTGAGGCAGGCGGCCAATAAATATCTGGGATATACGGAACTGCCGCTGGTCTCCATCGATTTCCAGGGTGACTCTCATTCGTCCATCATTGATGCCCAGTCAACCAAGGTGATCGGCACCACGGTCAAGGTGATGAGCTGGTATGATAATGAGTGGGGCTATTCCAACCGGATGCTGGATCTCATCCTCCATATGGAGGCCAATAAGCCGTTGTAATAAAAGGCTGGTTTCCCGCAGAGACGCAGAGGCGCAGAGAAGGACATAAAAGTTTTTCTCTGCGCCTCTGCGTCTCTGCGGGAGAAAAGAAAATGCAACCGGGCCACCTCTCTTTAACGAACAGGTAACTCTAGAAAGATGAACAAAATTCCAACCCCCGCAGAGATAGAGTCCGATGCCCTGAAGGCGAATCTGGCAGAGACAGCGGCCGCCGCCGGTGAGGTGGTCATTGATCCTGAACTCAGGCTGCTGCTCGATATCGTCTCCAGCTATAAGGGGATTTCTTCCACACTCGAGCATCTGCTCTATGAGATCTGTCACCCCTACCGGAACTGGTCCCTGCTCATCCCCCAACTGCGGAGCTTCTGTCTGAAAAACAGCAGTTATTATCAGCGTCATGCCCAAGGGCCGGAGGCCTTTTCTCTGTTCACTGGTCTTTTTCTGAAAGCCATGAGCGATTCGGTGAAAAAGGGAACTCTGCTCATCCAGATCATCGAGTCGCAACTGGCCTGGGTGGAGAAATTGCTCTCGCTCTTTTCCGCCTCCGATCTGCAACGTTTCGGGCCGGCCCTGAATGGCTATTTCCATCGCCTGGCCGCCTTTGATGAGAGTGATCCAGTAATCATGATGTATATCACCCAGGGGCAGCATCCCATGAAAAAACTGGCCCTGCGTATCCTCGCCTTTTCCCGGGATAAAGAGTTGTGTTTTGATTGTCGACCCATCTCTGAACTCATGCGCATCATTTTGAACCGGAATTATGACTATTGGCTGCAGGAAGATGACCCGTTGCCCTGGTTTCTTGGCCGTTGTGGAGTCCTCTGTGAGGACTTCCATTCCGGTCAACTTTTTGCTGCGATCTCCCACGATAGCATGCACCAGCATAAGAAGAGGCTTGCGGCCATCGATATTGAGACCGATCCCTGTAAGGGCTTGGAGGAGATCCTCAGTCTGCCGGCCCATGTTGATATTGTCCGGCTCTATAAGGAGATTCCTGCCCGTCTGGCCAGGGTTGAGGAGGGTGGAGAGGAGCTTGATGCTGATTCTGCCCTGCCATTGAACCGTTTTGCCGAGAATCAGAAGTTGCTGTTCCTGTTCCGGATCATGGACACCAAGGGGCTTTATCTGATCCATGAGGAGACTCTGCGCGAGATCAATCGCAGCCTGGTACAGCTGATCCGGCAACAGAGCTTTGAAGAGATCGAGCAGTTTCTGCTTACCACCTTTCAGCTGTTGCGGGCCAATGTTCGTAAATATCCCCATACCTCACTGCAGTGTATCCAGGTGCTGGGCGGCGAGGTCTTTGATCGGGGCAAAAGCAAGATGGTGGAGGCCTTTCTCTGGGAGGTGGTGCGCTTCGGCTTCCAGTATGCCAATGTCATGGGCGTCGATGAAGACTGGCAGCCCTTGACCAATCCGGCCCATCTGGCCAATATCCGGGTCTGGCTTCATTTGATCATGCAGGAGCCGAAATGGTGCTCCACCCTCTTTTCGGCGCTAATTATCAATCTGAAGCTGACCGGCACCTGTGTCAAGGACACGGATCTCTTTCAGCGGGATATCACCCAGCTCCTTAATCATCCCATCGAGCCCATCTATAATCTGGCCAAACAGTTCACCAAGCTGATGCCGGTTTTTTTCAATGAGATAGGGGCGGAAGGTGAACTGCGCGATGTCTCAACTGAGCTTGATGAGATTCATAAACGCCATGATGTGCTCATTCATTTTCTGCGCAAACAGAGTCACGTGGAGAGCTCCAATCTTATCGTCGGTTTTATTCAGGCCATTTTCCTGTTTTGGAAGACGAAGGAGAAGGAATCACTGCTCCCCTTCCTCCCAGAGGAAGTTTATACGGAAGTTTCCAGCTCCGGCCCTTTTGTTGATGACCAGCATATTCTTTCCCAGCGTATCTCTCAGCAGCTTCAGTTCCACTCCGTGCATGATCTCCTCTCCTGGACACGCGAGGACCGACAGCAGTATCTTGAGGCGCAGACCGATCTGCCGGCGGCGGAAAGGCGGCGCTTTGATCTGCTGGTACAGATGTTCAAACTACTGCATCAAAAATATAATCTTGGTTTTCAGGAACTTCGTTCAGAGCTGCAACAGGCGGCGCAGGAAGGCTTCCCTGAGATGGAGAAACTACTGGCAGAGCTCGAAAATTGTGACACGGAAGGGTGTCTGACAGCACTTTTGAATACCTTGGAAGGATTGAAGGAAACCATTCTTTCCCAGGAGCGTTTTGCGGCCAAAGAGGACATTTATTTTAAGCGTCATATTGCCGTTGATATTCCTTCGGTCTATGGCCGCTATCGTGAGCGCAAGTTCGACAGTTTAGGACTGACCTTCCGTTTGGAGAATCTGGCCAATATCTATCTAGAGAAATTGCCGGAAACCGTTAATCTCTCCTTTATCACCGAAGTCACTTTTTACCGCATCGTCAAGTGTCTCAAGTTGTATATGCAGGCCCTGCGGATTGATGGTATCTCTTCCCGGCGCCTTGATACCTATATGCTGCTATTGCGCAGCTCTCTGCGGCTCAAACGTTTTTCCTATACCCAGTACCTTGATATCTTCCGGGGACTTTCCGAAGGGGTTAAGGACATTATCTATTCTTTTTATACCAACATTCATCAGAACAATCTTTCCATCATTATCCCCCAGATCGGTGAGAAGAATCTGCTCACCAAGTATCGTTCCCAGTGGGATGAGAAGGAGATGGTGAATACGGTGCATCGCTTGTCTGAATCCTTTCTCCGGGATCTGATTGCTTCTACCTTTGGTCTTCAGCATCTGGATAATTTTATCACCCGGATCATCGGGACGCTTGAGATCCAGAAAAATATGCTGGATCAGCGGATGCTTGATCTGCTTATGACCTATAATCCTGAGAAGGCCATTTCCCTGCTCCACAGGGTGACCCCTTATACCCATGACCTGATTCATCTGGGAAACAAGGGTTTTAACCTGGTGACTCTTTATGAAGACAATATGCCGGTTCCGCCTGCCTTTATCATCACCACTGAGGTCTTTCGCTGCCGCGAGGTGATCTATGGCTTTGCCAAGGCCAGGGATGAATTCATGCAGCGCATCCGCACGGCCCTTGATGAGATTGAGCGGGAGACCGGCAAGGTTTTTGGCTCGTCCGAGCGTCCTCTGCTTCTCTCCATCCGTAGCGGGGCCGCTGTTTCCATGCCGGGGATGATGGCCACGATCCATAATGTCGGGCTCAATGAGGAGATTATCGAAGAGTATGTCCGTGCCCATGGCGAGGGGTATCTGGCATGGGACAACTATCGGCGTTTTCTTCAGTCCTGGGCCATGACCTCCGGGATGCAGCGGGAGGATTTTCAGGAGCTGATGAACCGGGCCAAGGCCAGACATGGTGTGAACCTGAAGCGGGAATTTACGCCGGAACAGATGCGTGAACTGGCCCTCGAATATCAACAGCGGGTGCGACGGCAGGGATTGGGAATCCCTGAAGATCCCTGGCTGCAACTGGTGAATGCCGTGGCCATGGTCCTTGATTCATGGCAGACGGTCAAAGCGGCTGATTATCGCAGGATCATGGATGTCTCTGATGCCTGGGGAACGGCGGTTATCGTCCAGGCCATGGTCTTTGGAAATCGCAGTGATACCGCAGGTTCCGGGGTGTTATTTACCTCCCATCCGTATCGCAAGGTGCAGCGGGTGGCTTTGTGGGGCGATTATGCCTATGGCGATCAGGGAGAGGATATCGTCTCGGGTCTGGTAACCAGTCTGCCGGTATCGGTGGAGCAGGCCGAACTGGATGGCCGTTCTGTCGATGAAACCTTGGAGCGCCGTTTTCCCAAGATCTATGATCGTCTGCTCGCCATTTCCAGGGATCTGGTTTATGTGAAGCGTTGGGATCCGCAGGAGATTGAATTTACCTTTGAGGGGCCGGATCCCGAACAGCTATATCTGTTGCAGACCCGCGACATGATCACTATCAAGAAAAAGGAACATCTCAACGTTTTTGAAGAGACGCCGGAGCTTGAGCAGTCTCTTCTGGGCAACGGAATCGGGGTCTCAGGATCCGCCCTGGCCGGTCGCGCAGTTTTTTCCGAGGAGAATATCCTGGAGCTGCGGGCCTCTGACCCGAACACGCCTCTGATCCTGATCCGTCAGGATACAGTGCCTGAGGATATCAAGGTTATTGATATGGCGGAAGGACTGCTGACTTCCAGGGGTGGGCAGACCTCGCACGCCTCGGTGGTAGCCGTACGCCTCGAGAAGACTTGTGTCGTCGGCTGCAAACATTTGAAGGTCTATGAGGCCAGTGAGTATTGCGAGATTGGCAGCCATGTGATTCGTTTTGGCGATCCCGTCTCCATTGATGGACGTAAAGGGCTGCTTCTGGCAGGGATGCATCCCATTCAGGAAGAGGTGCATATCCTGCCGCTGTAGTGATGGAGTTTTTTGTAAGAACGACCTGGAAAAGTATGCTCGTAATGAGGGAGTCAGGATGAGATATCTTCGCAGAACAGAGATGCTCGCAGTTGTTGTCATCATATCCCTGCTTGCGTCAGTCGCTTTCGCAGCAGAGACATCGCTCTCTTCCAAAAATACGTTCTCGCTCACAGAAAGCGAGAAACTTTGGCTGCGTGCACATCCGATCATCCACGTCCGGATCAGTCCGTCATATCCCCCTTTTGAGTTCTATAAGGATGGCCGGTATCAGGGCCTTGCCGTTGACTATCTTGACCTTGTTGCAAAACGGCTTGGGATCTCTTTTGAACCTGTGGATGCAAGTCTCTCCTGGAGTGAGTCACTCAACCGGCTTAGAAAAAAATCAGGTGTCGATCTTATTCTTATGATTACGCGGACAGCAGAGCGGGAACGGGATATAGAATTCTCCAGAACCTTTATCTCTTTTCCCTTGGTAATCTTTAGTCGAAAGGACAGCCCCTTTATCTCTGGTATCCATGATCTCCGCAGCGGAAAAACGGTCGTTGAAAAAGATTATACTTACAGGGGGTGGCTGAAGCGGGACGTGCCTGAAGCTGAACTGACAGAGGCTGGAACGAGCAGGGAGGCTCTTAAGGCCGTTTCTACGGGATCTGCTGATTTCTGGATTGCTAATCTTGCTATGGGCAGCTATCTCATTGAAACTGAGGGCCTGGTAAACCTGAAGGTGGCTGCACCTACTCCGTATGATAAGGATGACCTAGCGATGGGTGTGCGCAAAGATTGGCCGGAGCTTGCGCACCTTATAAACCGGGCGCTTGATTCGGTAACAGAAGAAGAGACTCGTGCCATCCATAATCACTGGCTTTCTGTTCGCTATGAGCATGGAATTCAGATTAAGGATGTTGTCTTCTGGATATTGCTCGTCTCGCTGTTTGTCGCGGCAATTTCATTTCTATTCATTGTCCAGTTGCGACGACAGGTAAAGTCCCGCACTGCGCATCTGGAAAAAGAAATTGTTGAAAGGGTTCAGGCCGAAGAGGCCCTTGAAAGAAGTCGTTCGCAGTATCAGTCTCTGGTTGATAATATCCCCATCGGCGTCAACCTGATGGATACGGACTATCGAATTGTTATGAGCAATGAGATTATTGGCAGATGGTTCTCAAAGGATCGAGATCTTATTATTGGTCAATATTGTTTTCATGAATTCAAAAAGCGTGAGGAACCCTGTCTTCAATGTCCAGGAATTGTTTCGATGAAGTCAGGAAAGCTGGCGATAGCCGAGACTGAGGGTATTCGTGACGATGGTAGTCGTTTTGCTGTTCGGCTCCGGACGGTTCCTGTCGGCCCAGCGGAGAGTCCGACCGGATTTATCGAACTGGTTGAAGATATGACTGATATAATGCAAGCCCAGGAGGAAAGGTCCAGGCTGGAGCAGCAACTTATCCAGAGTCAGAAAATGGAGGCTATTGGTACACTGGCCGGCGGTATTGCCCATGACTTCAATAATATACTAACACCGATTGTCGGATATACGCAGATGGCACAGAGGCTGGCAAAGGAGGATGTAACTTTGTCGGCATACCTGGAGCATGTTGTCGCGGCGGCATCCCGGGCCACGGAGCTTGTCCGGCAGATATTGACCTTCAGTCGCAAGGATGATCAGCAGAAGATGGCGCTGCAGATATCTTCTATCGCACAGGAATCATTGAAGCTCCTGAGGTCCTCCATCCCGACAACAATTGAGATCAGGGAGGACATTACCACGCAGGCACTGATCTTTGCCAACCCGACCCAGATCCATCAGATCATCATGAATCTCTGCACGAATGCCTATCAGGCCATGGAACTGACAGGTGGAATCCTTATGGTTTCTCTGAAAGAGACAGAAATATTGCCAGGGCAGATCACAGGAGATGAGGTTCCCCCCGGCAGATATGTGGTGCTTGAGGTAAGCGATACCGGATGCGGTATGGATGAAGAGACAAAAACAAAGATATTTGAGCCTTATTTCACCAGCAAGGAGAAAGGTAAGGGGACCGGATTGGGGCTAGCCGTAGTGCATGGGATAGTGAAGGATCTCCAGGGTCAGATCGCAGTTCTCAGTGAACCGGGGAGAGGAACGACATTCAGGATCTTTTTGCCGCTGGTGAAAGAAGGTGGAACAGAAGCTCTCCCTCAAAAACAGGTAAAGATGACAGCCACGGAGAGGCATGAGAGAATTTTATTTGTGGATGACGAGGAAAGTATATCCAGTATGGCTAAGGATTATCTGATGTCTTACGGATATGCGGTTGAGGTCTGCAGTAATGGTAGTGATGCACTTCTTCTCTTTGGGCAGAACCCGAAGGCATATGACCTGTTGATTACCGACATGAGCATGCCAGGGATGAACGGCAAGGATCTATCCCAAAGGGTGTTGGCTTTGAGGCCTGATCTGCCCATTATTCTCTGTACAGGGTACAGCAGTCTTGTCGATCGGGAGAAGGCTGTCCAAATTGGGATCAGAGATTATGCTGAAAAGCCTGTGGATCTGAGTGATTTGCTTGGTCGGATCACGAGAGTGCTGAGTGATTCCGGGCATCCTCGTGATCCAGAGAGAGGTGATTTCTTTTAAAGTTGCTTGTGATTTTCAGAGCCAGGAGGCAAGAAGATGCTGTTCAAGGTTTTTGCAGCGAGCGAGCTGAGCCGTCTCTTTGAGATCCTGTCGGTGAACAGGATCGTCGGGCCGGTCAAAAAGGGGGAAGACCAGCATGGCCGCTCTCTCTACGATTTTGATGTGGTGCATGATATTGCGGAGCTGCATCTTGATTACGGGCAGACTATCCATTCGGCCAAGAATTACTTTCTTCCCTATCGTGAGAATCTTTGCACCTTTACCTTCCAGGATGAGGGGAGTGGCGACGGCGGTGACTGGCACAAGGAGGTCGATTACGGGGTCTATGCACCGCTGGTTCTTTTTGGTCTGCATCCCTGTGATATCAACGCCTTGAATAAACTGGACAAGGTTCTGCTCGGAGGCCGCTATCCCAACCCATTTTATGGGGAGAAGAGGGCCAACATGTTTATTGTCGGTCATTCCTGCAGCCCGCAGCCCTTCTGCTTCTGTAAGTCCATGGGAACGGATTCGGCCATTCGAGGTTTTGATCTCTTTCTCACCCGCATGGATGATCTTTATTTTGCCGAGATCCTCTCTCCCCGAGCCTTTCACCTGCTTGAGCAGATCGATTGCCATGATCCGGACAGCAGGGAGCATCATCGTTACATGGATTTGATGGAGGCAAAAGAAGCTCTGTATGTGGCCCATGTGGATACCTCCGATCTGACCAAGATCCTTGACCTGGAGTTTCAGGCCTCGGTCTGGCAGGAGTGGGGGCAAAAATGTCTCTCCTGCGGAACTTGCGCCCAGGTCTGCCCCACCTGTTACTGTTATGGGGTGGAAGAACAGGTGGATATGGATTTTACCCGCGCCCATAAGGAAAAACGGCTCTATTCCTGCAACCTTCTCGATTTCGCCGCAGTTGCGGGCGGCCATAACTTCCGGCCTGAGAGCCATACCCGGTTGAAGTATCGCTACTACCATAAACATCGGGGGTTTGTAGAGGCCTTTGAGGAATCCTTGTGTGTGGGCTGCGGTCGCTGCGGTCAGTCCTGTCTGGCGCATATCACGGTGCCGGAGGTGATCGCCAGTGTCCGGGCCTCTAAGGAGGAACATGATGACGACTAACCTTGAGTGTCTCCCGCCTGTTTCAGGGGGGGAATTTGAGTATTCCTATAAGGCGGAGATTACCAATGTCTACCCCCTTACCAGGATGGAAAAACTCTATCAGATTCAGCTCGTTGACCCAATGGAGCGTGAGCGGTTCATCTTCAGGCCGGGGCAGTTTGTCATGCTGGAACTGCCGGGCATCGGTGAGGCTCCATTCTCCATCACCTCCTCTCCTGTCCGCCACGGTGATCTTGAACTGTGCATCAGAGCGGTTGGCAATATGACCATGTTTCTTGACCGGGTGGGACGGGGAACCAGGGTCGGGATCAGCGGCCCTTTTGGCACTCATTTCCCGGTGGAGAGGATGGAGGGAGAAGATGTCCTGCTCATTGCCGGCGGGCTGGGCATTGCGCCGCTGCGTTCGCCCATCCTGTCTGTGCTGGAAACACGCAGTCGTTATGGTCAGGTGGACATCATCTACGGGGCGCGCCGGCCTTCTGAATTACTTTTTGATTATGAGTACGCCATGTGGCGTCAATTTGATGTGGGGCTTGATATCATTGTTGACAGGGAAGAGCCGGGATGGCAGGGGCCGGTGGGGCTGATTACCGAGATACTGAAGGAGCGTATTGCCAAGGGGCAGAGTGATCGCTTCCGGGAGCGGACCAGCGCCATTGTCTGCGGTCCGCCGGTCATGTTTCGTTTTGTCTGTGATCTGTTGATAGCCGCCCAAGTACCGGTGGAAAAGATCTTTGTTTCTCTGGAACGGCGGATGCACTGTGGCCGCGGTAAGTGTTGCCGTTGTAATATCGGTTCTACCTATACCTGTCTTGATGGTCCGGTCTTTGATTATTGGTCGGTGTTGAATTTGAAGGAGGCCATCTGAGATGACGACGAATAAAACATTTCTTGGGGTCCCGGTGGCCCGGCCCAAGGTGGCTTTTTTTGAGCTGAGTTCCTGTGAGGGCTGCCAACTGCAACTGCTCAATAACGAGGCGACCCTGCTTGATTTTCTCTCTCTGGTGGAAGTGGTTCGTTTTCGTGAGGGGATGAAGGAGGCGAGTGATGATTATGAGATCGCCTTTGTTGAAGGCTCTATTACCCGGCGAGATGAGGAAGAACGGCTCAGGGTGATTCGCGAGCAGGCTAAGGTTGTGGTAGCCTTGGGTAGTTGTGCCTGTTTTGGCGGGGTCAACCAGTTGAAGAATCGTTTCAACGATCTTGAGTGGGTGAAAAAAGAGGTCTATGGCTCCTTTCCTATCGAGACCCAGAAAGTAAAACCCCTTTCTGCGGTCATTAAGGTGGATCTGGAGATCTACGGCTGTCCGATCAAGAAGGAGGAGGTGGAACGCATTGTCACTGCTCTGGTGCTCGGTGAGCAGATTCATCATCCGCAATACCCGGTGTGTATGGAGTGCAAGGCCCGGGAGAATATCTGCCTCTTCGATCTGGGTGAGCCCTGTCTTGGTCCGGTGACCAGAGCTGGTTGCGATGCCTGGTGTCCTTCCAACCGCCTCGGCTGCTGGGGCTGCCGGGGGCCGGCACCAGAGGCGAATCTTTCCCAGTTACAGATCATCATGGCGGAAAGGGGCATCTCCCAGGAACGCATGATCGATCGGCTGGAATGTTTTGGCGGCTTTGCTGCTTTTGTTGCCGAGGTCAAGGAAAAGAAAGGGGAACCAAAATGAAGATCTCCTGTGACATTGATATTAAACATCTGACCAGGGTGGAAGGGCACGGTAATATCCGCATTGTTATTAAAGACGGTCAGGTGCGGGAGGCCCGCTGGGAGGTGGTGGAGACACCACGTTTTTTTGAGGCCATATTGGTTGGGAAACATTTTGAGAATGCGCCGTATCTTTGCGGGCGGATCTGCGGGATTTGTTCCATTGGTCATACTCTGGCCTCGATCCGGGCCGTGGAAAACGGTTTCGGGATTACGCCCACTGACCAGACCCGGCGCTTGCGGCTGCTGCTCAAGCACATGGAGACCCTGCAGAGCCATATCCTCCATATCTACTTTCTGGCAGCCCCTGATTATCTGGGCGTTGGCAGCGTCTTTCCTCTGGTTCAGAGCCATCCTGAAGTGGTGCAGCAGGCCCTCCGCCTTAAACTCCTGGCCAACGATATCTGTGATGAAGTGGGAGGTCGCAGGTTGCACCCCACCCGCACTGTGGTCGGTGGATTTACTATGTTGCCGGACAGATACCGTCTGGGGCAGTTCCGGCAGCGCCTGCAGGCATCCTTTACTGATCTTACGGCCAGTGTGGAGTTGTTCAGGTCGTTTACCATCCCTGAGTTCCAGCGCGAGACTGAGTTTGTTTCCTTGAAGGGCGATGGGGATTATCCATTTATCGGCGGTGATCTCCTCTCGACCGATGGGGTGGTGAAGCAGGAGCAGGAGTACGCAGCCATGACCAATGAGTACATGGCCGACTATTCCACCTCAAAACTGAGTCGTCTCTCCCGGAAATCTCTGGCTGTAGGTGCCTTGGCCCGGATCAATAATAATTTTGCCGGATTGCAGCCTCAGGCCAGGGACATTGCCGAGGAGCTTGGTCTTGTGCCGGTGCTTCATAATCCCTACATGAATGTAGTGGCGCAACTGGTGGAATGCGTGCAGGTGGTGCTG
>JAQVER010000156.1 GCA_028697885.1 Desulfocapsaceae bacterium | reverse complement strand
AGCAAGTTACTTTTTCCGCCTGAGAACACATAGCGCCATGAGGAGGGGAGGGGGAGCACCATTGCAAACAACTTCCTCATGGCCTTAATGCCTTCATGTTAAGATAAAAGAGCTGCGCACATTCGGGTAGATCTGTCAATTTTTGAAAAGAATATCCACCAAAACACTTCAGACACCTGCCTACAGGCAGAGACAGATAGTACATAATCGGGAAGGATAAAAAATCCCATCGTCGCCTTTTTCCAACTACCCATTGTTCCCTCCTTGACAGAGTTAACTTTTTTTAGTATTTTTTACTGTTTTTAAGTTAAAAGAGAATTTATTTTTTTAAATACCATCGATACAAGGGTACGACTTTGAGTACTATTATATCTGGGTATTTTTCTATAATTACTGTCATTATAACCAGCTGCTATTACTACTGTTAAGTGACATTATTACTTTTGTAACACTGCAACTATTCATGTTTGAGAATCTGACAGACAGACTTGAAGGGGTCTTCAAAAAACTCCGCGGCCACGGCAAACTGACTGAAGAAAACATTCAAGATGCCATGGGCGAAGTGCGCATGGCGCTTCTGGAAGCCGATGTCAACTTCAATGTAGTCAAACAGTTCATTGCCACGGTTACCGAAAAGGCTGTGGGAGTTGAAGTCAGCCAGGCCCTGTCTCCAGGCCAGCAAATCATCAAAATAGTCCATGAGGAACTGGTAGCCCTTCTCGGTGGCAATACGGAGCAGATTCGGCTTGATGGCCGCCAGCCGGTCATCATCATGATGGCAGGACTGCAGGGTTCAGGAAAAACGACCACATCAGGCAAACTTGCCCGCATGCTCAAGGAGAAGGGAAGAAGGCCGTATCTGGTTCCCGCTGATGTTTATCGGCCTGCAGCCATTGAACAACTGCAGATCCTTGGCGGGAAGATTAATGTCCCTGTACATCCATCCACTACTGAGACCAAGCCGGTAGATATCTGCCGACAGGCTGTGGCAGTTGCCAGAGAGAAAAACTACGACACTCTGATCATTGATACTGCAGGCCGCCTCCATGTCGATGAACTTCTCATGGGTGAGCTGAAAGAGATCCAGACAGCAATCAAACCTTCTGAAGTTCTTTTCGTGGCCGACGCCATGACCGGACAGGATGCGGTTACCGTTGCCAGCAAGTTCAATGCGGATCTGGAGATAACCGGTGTGGTTCTCACCAAGATGGAAGGTGATGCCCGTGGCGGTGCAGCCCTTTCCATCAAAAATGTCACTGGGAAGCCCATCAAGTTTACAGGTGTAGGCGAAGGGCTTGACGCGCTGGAAATTTTCCATCCCGACCGGACGGCTTCACGCATCCTGGGCATGGGTGACGTCCTCACCCTGATCGAAAAGGCAGAAGCCGTTGTTGACAAGAAGAAAGCCGACAAACTGATCAACAAGCTCCGGCAGAACACCTTTACCCTGGAAGATTTCCTTGACCAGATCCAGCAGATCAAAAAGATGGGATCACTGGAACAGATTATGGGCATGATTCCCGGGATCAACAAGCTCAAACAGCTGAAAGATGCACCACAACCGAACGAGAAAGAACTGTCCAAGACCGAGGCCATTATCCGCTCCATGACCCGGAAAGAACGGCATAATTATGCCATTATCAATACCAGTCGTCGGCAACGGATTGCAAACGGCTCCGGTACAGATGTGGCCGATGTTAACCGGGTCATTAAAAGCTATTCAACCATGTTGAAGATGATGCAGAAAATGCGCGGGAAACCCGGGCTGATCACGGGACAGAAAAGGCGGAAGTTACCGAAGGGATTGCGTAAGAACTAAACACACATTCTGACGCGGACAGTCAGAGAGTATTCAGGAGTTATTCAAAGTTTTTTAAATACATCAAAGGAGTTATCAGTAATGGCAGTGAGAATTCGTTTAACCAGGCTTGGCAGAAAAAAACACCCTTTCTATCGTATTGTAGTTGCCGACAGTGAGCGCCAGCGTGATGGAAAATTCCTCGATATCGTAGGGACCTACGATCCGATGCAGAATCCTGCCGCCATTACCATTAACAATGTGAAGCTCCAGGACTGGATTGGCAGAGGCGCCTTACCATCCACTACAGTTCAGAGTTTAATCAAGAAAACTCCAGTCAGCGAATAACGGGCCATGCAAGAACTGGTCACCTATATTGCCAGATCGCTGGTAGACAATCCCGATGCGGTAAATGTCACCATGAGTGAAGAAGATGATACTATCACCATAGGGCTGGCGGTTGCCAAAGAAGATCTCGGCAAGGTGATCGGCAAACAGGGGCGAACCGCAAGGGCAATGCGATCTCTTCTTGCGGTCACAGCCGGAAAGGAGAACAAGCGATCAAGGCTTGATATTCTGGAGTAATATCCTAAAAGCCATGATTGACAACTTTATATATCCTGCTGAGACGTACTTACTGATAGGAAAGGTTATTGAACCTCACGGCCTTAAAGGTGAGATAAAAATTTTTTCTTATGCAGGGCAGCCGGAGAATATCCGAAGTTACAAGAAACTGTTTTTAGTAACCTTATCCGGAAAAATTTCCCCAGCCTATAGTATAGAAAAATGCCGGGTAAAGGGGAAATCAGCCATTGTGCGATTGGCTTCTGTCAGTGACCGGAATGGGGCTGAAGCGATAACCGGTATGGGCGTTTTAATCCTGAAAGAGGATCTTCCACAGCCAGGACAAGATGAGTTTTATCTGTATCAGCTGGAAGGCCTGACCGTCGTAACCGTCGATGGTCGCAGGCTTGGGACAGTAACAAACATCATGTCCAATGGTGCTCAAGATCTTTTGGTGGTGCAAGATAACAATGAAGAATATCTGATCCCCATTCTTGACAGTATTATTCTTCGGCATGACACTGAAAAGATTGTGATAGCACCTCCCCCCGGACTTCTGGAGATAAACTCCGGGGACAGCACACTTTAGTGTCTATTGGCACTATGATTTTTGACATACTGACCATATTTCCAGCTCTGTTGGATTCACCACTGAATGAATCCATCATTCGTCGAGCCAGACAGGAAGAGAAGATCCGCATTGATATCACTGATATTCGGAGTTTCTCTCTGGACAAACATGCCATGACCGACGACAGGCCCTTTGGTGGCGGCGAAGGAATGGTCATGAAACCGGAACCTCTGACTGCCGCCCTGCGCGCAGTGCGACAGAAAAATGGTCCTGGCAGGGTCATCCTTCTTAGCCCACAAGGACGTGCGTACACGCAGAAGGTAGCCGAAGAGCTCAGTTCATTGTCTCATGTTATACTGGTCTGCGGCCGATACGAAGGGGTTGACGAACGATTTGTAACCGCTTCCGTAGATGATGAAATATCGGTTGGTGATTACATCCTGACCGGTGGTGAACTTGCAGCCATGATTGTGATTGATTCTGTAACCCGACTTCTTCCAGGTGTTCTTGGATGCGCAGAGTCTGCAAGCAGGGATACATTCAGTAGAAATTTACTCAAACACCCACAATTTACGCGACCACGGGTATTTGAAGGACAGGAGATCCCAGAGGTTCTTCTTTCTGGTAACCATGAAGCTATTGAGCAATACCGTTTCCTGGTTTCAGTACAGCGCACTCTGGATCGACGGCCAGAATTATTAAAGCAGGTTGTTTTCAATAAAAGTGAAAAAAAGCTGCTCAAGGAACAGGGCTTATACCAAAAGATAGAGGCATTACAGACAGGGCAATGAGTAAGGAAAGACCAACTGCCATTGACATTGCCCTTATTCATTATCCTGTAATCAATAAAACTGGAGAAACCATAGGCTCGGCAGTAACCAATCTTGATGTACATGACATCGCTCGGGCTGCACGAACATTTGGAGTGGATAATTACTATATTGTTACCCCTTATGCAGACCAGCAAACACTGGTTCAGGAGATACTCGACCATTGGCAGACTGGCCACGGGGCAACATATAATCCAGCTCGAAAATCAGCCCTTGACCGAGTTACGGTTACAGAGTCATTAGAGATAACTCTTAAGCTGATCACAGAGCAGAGAGGCAGGAAACCATTACTCCTGACCACGAGTGCTCGAGCGCAGAAAAATAGTATATGCTACCGGGAGACCCGAAGGCGCATCGAGACAGGAGAGCCAATTCTTCTCTTGTTCGGAACAGCCCATGGACTTGCCCCAGAGATAAGCGAGACAGCGGACT
>JAQVER010000075.1 GCA_028697885.1 Desulfocapsaceae bacterium | reverse complement strand
CGTGGCCTGCAGGTTCATTCCCAGTCGGTAGAAGAGGTTGAGGCCGGACATCGAACGGCCATCAATCTGCAGGGAGTTGACACCGTACTCATCGAACGGGGAATGGTGGCGGCTACTCCAGTCTCTTTGCAACCAGGTTTCATGCTTGATTGCGACTTCCTGTATCTTGCTGCCAACGAAAAACCGCTCAAACACCGAACCAGGGTGCGCATCCATCTGGGGACGGCCGAGGTCATGGGCCGTATCTCCCTGCTGGAACAGGATGAATTGTTACCGGGGGATACTGCCGCAGTCCAGCTTCTTTTTGAGGAGCCCATAGCCGTCTGGCCCGGTGATCGATATGTGGTACGCAGTTATTCTCCGGCTACGACCATTGGTGGCGGCAGGGTGCTGGGAAATCAGCCGGCACGGAAGAGGAAACGGGCTACAGAACACGATCGTCAAGTGAATGCTGAGGTTTTTCAGATCCTGCAACATGGAACCGTTGAGGAGCAGATCCTCCTTTTTCTTGAGGAGAGTCAGACGACCGGATTGACTGCCGATGAACTCTCCATTCGTATCGGCCTCTTCGGCAAGCAGTTGAAAAAGGTGATGACGGGCCCGCTTTCCACCCGCAAGATAGTGGTGGTGGATTCCGCATCCCAACGCTATCTTGCCAAAACGGTAAGTGATAGGGTGGAAGAGACCTTGCTCGCCAGCCTTGCCGCCTTTCATCGTGACAACCCTCTACAGAGTGGCCTGTCGAAAGAAGAGTTGCGCTCCGGGCTTGGCAGAAGAGTGGAACAGAAGGTCTTTCAGTTTTGCCTGGGTGAACTGCTGAAAAAAGAGCTGGTCGTTCAGGAGGAGTCGGTGGTGAGGCTTACCGCCCATCGGGTGGCCCTGCAGGCGGATGAGAAGGCTCTGCAGCACGATCTGGAGGAGTGGTACCGGCAGAAAGGGCTGGCCACCGCCACCATCCGTGAGAGTATGGATCATTTTACCGATGCCCCGGAGACCATGGTGAAAGAGGTGCTGGCTCTGCTGCTGCGGCAGGGAAAGCTGGTCAAAATCAGCGAGAGCCTCTACTATCATGCCGACACCATCAATTCTCTGGCTCAGGAGCTTATTGCCTTCATCACCAGGGAAGGTGAGATTGATGCCCCCCGCTTCAAGGAACTGACCGGCCTGACCAGGAAGTTCTCCATCCCCCTGCTTGAGTATTTCGACAAGATCAAACTGACCATTCGGGTTGGCGATACTCGGATCCTGCGTAAAAAAACCTCTTAAAAAGAATACATTCTGCATGACTTTGTGCTTGAAATCGTCGGAGATGGTGGCCGATACGGCAAAGACGTTCAAACCAAACCGGCGCTGTCGCGCCTCCTCGGCAGAGCTTAGAGTTAGCGCTTCCAACATCAGACCGGCTAGAGCTGTAAAATAGTTGATACTTAACATTGCCTTGACAAGGCGTACGTATTGTCGTACGGTAAATGCACCAATCAAGGAGAATACCATGCATACTTTAACGGCAAGCCAAGCACGCTCAAACCTCTACCGCATCATTGACGAAGCGGCCATAAACCATGAACCGGTAGTCATTACCGGCAAACGAAATAATGCAGTGCTCATATCGACAGAAGATTGGGCATCAATTCAAGAAACCATGTACTTGCTGTCCGTTCCAGGCATGCGCGAGTCCATTATGGAAGGGTTGCAAAGTCCAGTAGGCGAATGCGCCAAGGAGTTGGACTGGTGACATGGGAATTGGTGTATACAAAGCACGCCCAGAAAGATGCGCAGAAACTATCTTCTGCAGGTTTGAGAGAAAAAACGAAGGCACTTTTGATGGTTCTGCGTGAAAATCCATTTCAAAATCCACCACCTTATGAAAAATTGGTTGGTGATTTATCCGGCGCTTATTCACGGCGGATAAACATTCAGCATCGGTTAGTTTATCAAGTTTTAGAAGACCTTAATGTCGTTAAAGTGCTGAGAATGTGGTCACACTATGAATGAATTGCGCCGCGCTTAATAATTGAGTCAACCAGACGGTGGGGAGTAGCGTTGCGCTAATCGCGGTCAAATTCAGTGGTCGCTGTTGGTTTCCCCTTGGCGTTATACCTGAAATATTTTGGCTCCAAATAAGAGTTCTATGAAATTTCGTTCAATTATTCAACTTTCCATTTTATTGCTGCTGACAGCATCAGGGTGTGGCTCCCTTGAATCGGGTGTAATTGATACAGGATTTTTCAATACAGGTGGCACGGATGATCCTCGTCGCTTAATTGGTGTTGCCTACAACAGGATGTATAAATCGAACAGAATTATTGGCGCAAGAAATGTTTTGAAAAGGGCTATCGAACGATCTCAAAAAGAAAATGACCTTTATGCCCTTGCTGTTAGTTACAACATGATGGGCTACACATATATTCAAAAAGAAAAAGATCCGAATGAAGCAAAAAAGTACTACGACAAAGCTATTGAGCTAATTGAGCATAACGAATTTGATTGTGAATTGATTCATTATTACATCGGCATGGCACTTTCAGAAGAATTGTTGGGTATAAAGGATAATTCTTGCAGTTATGAGAAAAAAGCCCAAAAGACACTTACACGGATTAAATATAATTTCCAAAATGACGTCGATGGTTGTGAATTTGGGCAAAAGGAAATTTATATTGCTGAAAAAAGGCTGAGTGAGTTGAGTAAACACCTGAGCTGTAAATAAAGATAAAATTTTGATCATATCTGTACCAAAATAATCGGTGTTTGCCCTACGTCGCCTGTTTGTTATTCGTTATTGGGTTCCACCGTCACCCATAATCAGCAGTACTGATCAAGGGCAGAAAATACCACCCGACTCAAAAAAAGGAGATTTTTATGAAGAAACTTATTGTCGCCGCAGCTATAGCCTTCATCTCTACAAGCGCTCTGGCCGATACCACCATGAAACCGGGATTATGGGAGGTTCGCACTATCAAACAGGTAATGGATGGCCGGGACATGACCGCACAGATAGCCGCCGCACAACAACAGATGCAGCAGATGCTCGCCAGCATGCCCCCAGCGCAACGCAAGCAGATGGAGCAGTCGATGGGTGTACAGGCGATGCCGGATAATACTCAGCGCATCTGCATCAGCCCGGCAATGGCCGCCAACGATACACCGGTCATGGATGCCGATACGCACTGTAAACCGACCAACCAGCGGCGTTCAGGCAACAGCATCACCTTTGAACTCAATTGCCCCACCATTACAGGCAAAGGTGAAACTATCATCAACGGCAACACCGTCATCAACAAGATGGACATGGTGACAACCGAGGGTGGTCAAAGCCACACTATGCAATCGGAATCGCAGATGAAATACCTTGGCGCTGACTGCAAGGGGATCAAACCGGCGGATCAGGTCGCGCGCGAAATTCAGGGAATGCAAAGTCGATAGAAGTTGCCTGACGCGACAAGGCTACCTTGAAAAATGATCTTTTCGCCCAAACTCTGTGGTATGCTCAAAATTTTATCATTGGAATATTAAGTATATGCCTGCGGTAAAATTTTTTGCATGCCTTGATCGTGAACGAAAATATCTGTTTTCCAAGGCACCCATAAGAAAGATCGCCTGCTGAAATAGTTTGCGGTCTGCCTATACAGCAAAGGGGCCGGATTTAATTTTTCACAAAATAAATCCGGCCCCTTTTTGGTCCCCCACGCTTCAAGGAACTGACCGGCCTGATCCGGTGGTTCTCTATTCCCCCCTGCTTGCGTATTTCGGCAAAATCAGGCTGACTATCCGGGTTGGCGATACCTGCGAAAAAAACCTCGTAAAAAGAATCCTGTTACTCTCTTAGGGCTTGTTTGTTTGAAAAGCTATTCCAGTCGATTTTTCTTGTCAAATACATGACCGTTCCCAGTAGGAGGAAAAGTCCGATTGAACCTGCCAGGAGCGCATAATCCTGGTTGATGAGGAGCGTATAGAGATAACCGTAAAGGAGGGATATGAATGCGCCGACTATCGCGGACCGTTTCGGAGATTTCAGGATCGCAATACAGTAACAGCTTACAAGGAGAATGACGGATGAAGCGGCCAGCAGGTATGCCAGAAAAAAACCCAGTTGTTCGGCAAGGGACAGCTCCAAAAGATAGAAAAGGCACATTCCGGCGCCGATCAGCAGATACTGTAGCGCATGGAGTCGCACCTTGGCAAGTACCTCGAAAAGCCACAAGGTGATAAAGGTAAGTGCCAGAAAGAGAAGCTGGTATTTGATGCTGCGCTGGGCCATGGAGTAGGTGTCGACCGGTTGGATAAATTTGACTCCAAAGGTGTCCATGCAGGCGACGGGGCTCTTGCTGGTATCTGTGTCGACCCATGATTGAGAGAAGTTTCTGCCGAGGGAAGAAATCTGCCAAGTGGCTCGAAAACCATTTTGGTCGGTGCTTTGTTCAGTCGGCAGCCAATTTCCCTGAAAGCTTGGATCGCTCCAGTTTGATTCCAGTGCCGCTTCGGTGGTTCGTCCCAGAGGGGCAAAGAAGACCCCGGTTGAACCCTGAATGGTAAGTTTGCAGGAAAAGGTTGATGAGTCAGCCGTGAGCTTTTCCTTCAGGCTGATTTGGATCCCCCTGCCCATGCTGTTGGTTTCTTTCCCGCCGGGCTCGAAGGCCAGTTTTTCATTGTTCCAGGTTATGGCGGCCTGATTGGTGATGGCCCTCGGGTCAGTGATGAGCAGAATAAGGCGGGCCTGATCCCAGAGGATTTTGGTTGGTTGGACCTTAAACTCCGAGAAATCAGGCTTGGTAAACTGCCCGTTCATGGTGAGATTCATGCGATAGACCGGGATCTCAAAGATCCCTCGATGCCGAAGCAGGTTCTCCGTTTTGGCGTCGATTTTGAGCTCCTCGGGAAGGAAGTTGGCATATTCAACCACCGTAACGGTTTTTGATTTTCCCAGAGTTGTATCGTTGTATTGGGTTACCTCCTTTTGGGTGACCTCAATTTCATAGGGTACGGTGATGATTGGCCCTATCAACTGTTGCTCGCGGCCCCATTTTGATGCAACTTCTTCCATGGCCTGGTGGCTGCGAACCTGCCGCTCTCTGACTGTGCTGCTGATCATTGAAATTGGTATTTGCAGTAACATGGCGAGAAATCCGATCATAATGATCTTTGTGAGCTGGTTGTTGCTGATTGCCGCCATGATCCCATTGGTACTTCTCATTACCGGTGATTCCAGCTTCGGTTCATTTGCAGGTTGAATGGGGTTCACTTTTTCTTGTTCGTTCATAATATCCTCCCGATGGTGAAAATGATTTTTGTCTGCCACGGTTGTGTGCCTGATCTTTGAAAAAAGAATACAGGACAAAGGTGTGCAAATTATGAAGCGGGGAAGAACTTTTGGTGAACAAACAATGGAGTGGGAAATAACTATCCGGTAGCACCCCATCTGCTTCGTCATCAGCCTGCTCATGGACGAATCAGTACACTTCACAGGCCTCTTTCTCGCATATGAGGCGCTACTGAATAGTTACAATGTATGGTTTTTTTGTGATTTTATGCTATTAAACTGGATAGTTACGTTGGAAATGGAATTGTCAGCAAGGGAAGGAGAGAGTTGCCAGTGTTCCACCTTCGGGGAGATTTTCGAGGGTGGCGGAGCCGCCATGAAGGAGCATGGCTTCATGCACTAGGCTCAGGCCAATCCCGGTACTTTTTTTTCCTGTATCCGGTCGCTTGAGGGAATAGAAGCGGGTGAAAATCCGGGGCAGCGCGTAATCGGGAATACCTGGCCCATGATCTTTTACCGTGAGCTGGACACTATTGTTGAGATGGCTGCACGTGACAAGAATTTGGCTGTGACGTGGCGAAAAATCGAGGGCGTTTTGCAGCAGGTTTGCCACTGCTTGGCGCACCAGAAAAATTTCGCCACGAATAAAGGCCGGATCGTCGCCGATAATCTCTACTGCGACCTCTCGGGCCATGCTCAAGGGTGCAAAGACGGCGGCGATTTCCCTGGCCAGCACTAGTAGGTCGATATCTTCTACCTTCTCCAGGGATTGCCGGTTTTCGACGGAAGAAAGTAGCAGTAATCGTTCGATAAGTTGCCGTATCCGTTCTGTCTCGCTTTCCACATTCTCAAGAAACTTCTTCCGGCGTTCCAGCGGCATTTCTTCTTTGAGGAGTTCCGCTGCTCCCTGAATGGCGGCGATGGGGCTTTTCATTTCGTGGGTAAGCGTCTGAATGTAGTTTTCCACATACTGTTTGCCTTCGAGTGCTGCCCGCATCTCCTCGAATGCCTTGCCAAGTGTTGCTATCTCACCTTTGCCGAGATCAGGCAGGGATGAGCGTTTACCTTGACCCACCGACCTGGCATAGGAGGTGAGCCTTTCGATGGGTCGTGTGATCATGGCCGAAATTACCAGGGTGACAATCACCACCACCCCGAAAGTAAAAAGGGCGCCGAGGATTATCTTTGTTTGGGATTTCTCGACAAAGATGTTCACATTGTTGGTGGGTTTGCCGACCGAGAGAGTTCCCACTATTTTTTGGTTCGCCATGATTGGGGCCGCAACGTACATGATGCTCAGCTCAGGGCCGTGTGAGGTGCGGCTGCCGTATTCGCCTCGCAGGGTTTTCAAGACATCGTTCCAGCGGGAGTAATCTTTGCCCTCATCACGGCCGGTTGAATCGAAAACGACCTTGCCGGTGGCATCGGTCATATAAATGCGCAGGTCCATGGTGGTTTTGATGAAGTCATAGATGCGGGCTGGGGTGATATCCGAGGAGATATTATTGAGCGCTTTTCGGAAAAGGACGGTGTTCACGACGCCGTTTTCCACCTGGGCCGAGGCTATGGCTGCCAGTACCAAGGCAGAATCTACCTGGGGCTCTTCCGTGGATTTACGGAACTGCAGCTCAAGATCACTGATGATCCAATGGACCAGGACTGAAAAACCGACCCCCATGGTAAGCAGGATGACAAAAAAGATGCGGGTGCGGATTTTCATTGATTTATCTGTTCTGATACCGGCAGGTGACGGAAGTTGTGGAAGGGACCTTCCCGGTAGCGTCGCGGTAGGGCGGATATGGTAGTGTCGGGCAGTTATTCTTCACGATGATTCCTTGAGTGAGTAACCGATGCCGCGATGGGTGACGATCCATTCCTCGTCAGGGTTAACAGCGCGGAGCTTTTGGCGGATGGTCTTGATATGGGTATCGACGGTGCGTTCAAGACTCATCTCCGGTTCCTCCCAAGCCTTCTCCATAAGCTGCTCGCGGGTAAATACGCGCTCAGGAGTTTGCACCAGTACCTTTAAAAGCCTGAATTCATAGCGGGAAAGAGCGAGAGACTTTCCCTGAAAAGTAATGCTGTATCGTGAATCGTCGATGAGAAAAGAGCTGCTGTCATTCTGTGGAAATTCAGAAGAGGGAGATGGCACTTTCCCGAAACGTCTCAGCACCGCGCGTACTCTGGCTGTGAGTTCACGAGGGCTGAAGGGTTTGACCACATAATCGTCTCCACCGATTTCGAGACCGACCACCCGATCAATTTCGCTGTCTCGGGCGGTGACAAAAATAATGGGCACATCAAAGCGTTTCCTGATTTTCCTGGCCAGCTCAAAACCGTTGATATCCGGCAAGCCAACGTCGAGGATCAGCAGGTTGATGCCTCCTGCTTCCAGAGTGGATAGACCTTCACTGCCGCTAGACCGCCATTGGGTTGTAAACCCTTCGGTAGTAAGCGCATATGTGATGTTATCAGCGATGGATGGTTCGTCTTCAATAACGAGAATGGTCTCATTCATGATAGGTATCAGATTCAGGGTTTGATGACATGCCGGTATACCTGTAGCAATTATTCATTACAAAGCTGCAGGGCAGAAGTCAAGTATGTCGCCATGTGTGATGTCTTCTGTCCAAGCTGCCTGTAAGTATACAAAATTGAGCCAGCCAGAACCTGAATTGATCAATCAACGTTGTCTGCTGGAGTTACTTTGTCTGACTTTCCGCTTAAGGCCCGGACCTCGAATCCGACGGCGTCGATTTCTTTTCCTTTTCCATCAGCAAGCGTCAGACGGTGGTGACCGGGTTGGGGCAGCCAGAGGAGCTTGCGGTCTACCCGTCCAAGAGGCTTGTTGTCCATGTGCCATTGCCATCCCGGCCCGGCCGGGGCTGAAAGATGCAAGGGCAGGCGCTGACGTTGCGGCGGAATATCCGGGTCCAGGGCCAGGATGGAGCCATCGGCCGGATAGTCGATACGGGCCAGGGATTGATTGCCGGCGGCGATGACCACTTCTCTTTCAGTTCCTGCCAGAAACCATTCCTGTCGTGAAGGTTCCTTGGGAGGCTCGAAACGGATGGTTTTTTGCACTATCCCAAAGGGAGGATCCGGCGGTTGACTGGAATCCTTGGGCCGGGCGAGGGTTGGGTCGCCCCGGTGCAGCCAGTCCATTACCTCGCGCCAGATAGGCGCTGCGCCGGAGATACCGGAAACGTTATGCATCGGTTCACCCTCGGCATTGCCAACCCAGACCACCACTGTGTAATGCTGGGAGAAACCGGCGCACCAGTTATCCCGCATATCCTTGCTGGTTCCGGTCTTGACCGCTGTCCAGTAAGGTGTGGCCAGCCAGGATTCAAGGCCGAAAGTACCAGCCCTGGCACTGGGATCGGATAAGATGTTGGCCACGAGAAAGGCGGCCCCGGGGATAAAGGCCGTATGGTCGGGACCGGTAAAGACCCCGATGCAACCGTCCTGCGTGCAAGGGACAGGTGAGGGTGTCTTGTCCGGTGTTACCCGCAGGGGTGACCAGCGGCCACCATTGGCCAAAGTCCGATAGGCATTGGCCAGAATCAGGACCGAGACATCAGCAGAACCCAGGGCCAGACTGAATCCGTACCAGTCACCTTCTTTCTTGAGGCAGTCAAAACCCAGCAAATGCAGGCGCTGCAGAAAGGCGTCCGGCCCCAGACGAACCAGGGTTTTCACCGCGGGTACGTTGAGAGATCCAGCCAGAGCCATACGGGCACTAACCCAGCCCTGATACTGAGGCTCGTAGTTCTGGGGGTGATAAAGGCCGTTGCCGGTCTCCAGGGTCAAGGGTGCGTCTTCAATCAGGGAGGCCGGGGTAAGACTGCGGTTTTCAAAGGCCAGAGCGTAGAGGAAGGGCTTCAAGGTCGAACCGGCCTGACGCAGGGCGGTGACTCCATCCACCTCGGAGGCTGCAGAAAGATCCCCGCTGGAACCAACCCAGGCCAGCACCTCGCCGCTGGCGTTATCGAGGACCAGCACGGCCCCGTCATGAACGTTTTGTCTGGTAAGGTCGGCGAGATGACGGTGCAGAGATTGGGTAGCCAGGGATTGCAGGTCACCGTCCAGGCTGGACCTGAACTGCTGGCCCGGGATGGTCAACAGCTTGTGAGCCAGATGCGGTGCCAGGGAAGGAGATATCTCGTCATGGCGCAAGTTGCCGGTTAAGGCCAGATAGGCCAGACTCGAAAGATTCTCGCATTCGCTTTTTCTGCCCATTTCCGTAAGCAGGGTGCAGGCCCGTTTTGTTATCACCTGGAGTGAAGAGTTGGGAGAACGGATCTGGACGGCGGCCAGGGCGGATTCCTGTTCATTAAGTCCATCCGGCCATTTGCCAAAGAGGTTCTGACTCATGGCGGCGATGCCCTGATACTCGCCGCGAAAGTTTACGAGATTGAGATAGGCCTCCAATATCTGTTTCTTGGTCCAGCTTTTTTCAAGTTGGAGCGCCGCAGAGGTCTGGGATATTTTTTCAAGCAGGCTGCGGCGACCATGACGTTTGCCCTCTTCTTCCAGTAATCCGACCAGTTGCATGGTCAAGGTACTGGCGCCACGGGTGCGGGTGTTCCAGAAGTTGTTCCAGGCGGCGTTGCCGGCAGCCTTCCAGTCCACCCCGTGGTGTTCGTAAAAACGTTTGTCTTCGGAAATGATCACTGCCCGGCAGAGGGCCGTGGACACCTCCTCCAGCCTGGTCCACGGATATCGGCGGATTTGCAGATCTATGCGCAGGCTTTGGAGCTGGCGGCCGTCCCTGGCCAGCAGCCATGCCTCTGATGGGGTGTAGGCCGCCTTGACCTCTTCAAAGCTCGGCAGGGCGAGGGCCGGCAGCGGAACCACTATTCCGGCCAATAAGAGCAGCGCAATCCAGAGCCTTGTTACAGTCAATTGCCCTCCACCACCACCTTGGCGTTGGGTGCTTCGCCGTAGACATCCGGAGCGTACATGCCTTCAACCCGGGTGGGCGGCAGGCTGAACTCACCACTATTGTTGATTCGTACCGTATAGTCGATCTGGAAGTGGCCCTTGGGCACCACCTCGTAATAGGCCCGGAAGAAGCTGAAGGTTCGCTCGACAAAGGTCGGCCACACACGGCGGGAGCGGGTGCTCTCATCCATAGTGGAAATGTGGGAATCACGGCCATCACCATCGCCAAGAATTTTTGCCCCGGCCGGAATCGGGTCGGCAAGCACTACCCAGGTCATATCCTGATCAGCAACGACACTGACCGTAACGCGCCAGATATCACCCCGGCTGACCTTGCCCGGAGTTTTCTCCTGGATCGGCGTTACCGTACGGGTGACCTTGTAGCCAAAAGCGGTGGGTGTTTTGACCGGTACTGCGGCCAGCAGCTGCACAGTGGCCCAAGGTTTACCCGTGCCTTCGTGGTTGATAACGAGTTTGTCATCGCTGCCCGGTGGGGGCCATGCCAGATTGAGTGGCGGATTTGGCGTCTCCTCTGTTTTCCATTGGAGTTGGGCACTCTTCGGGCCAAGGGTGGCACGGGTGATACCGCTTACCGGCGTGCGTTCAAATTTGCGGCCGAACCGGTCAAGGACTACACTGGCCCAGGCATTGGCGGTGGTGGTGAACCAGCGTCCATGCACCTGACGCTCGATGGCGCCACGCATCAGATGCGGCAGGTCTTCCTGCCAGGCCGGTTCGTCCAGCATCGCCTCGATCAGGCGGAAGGCATTGGAATCGCCGCTGATCATCATCCACCACCAGTAGTCGGATTTTTCAGTGGTGAAGCTGAGCCGCCCCCCGGTGTATGAAAGGCGATTGCGCAACTCCTGTTCCGCTGTTGCCAGTTTGTCCTCGCGGTGCGGTATTTCCGGCAACCGTTTGAGAACCAGATACCAGTCGATCAGGGATGCGGTGGACAGGCGCATGGGGTCCACATCAAGGGCGGAAGCAACACGAGTAGGGGTCTGGCCTTGACGGGTCAGGGCTTCGAGAATCATGAGTTTGCGCGCCGACAGATCATTAAAGGGAGACCAGTATTTCGGTTTGATTCGCCCTTCGACAAAGTCAGTCAGTCCCTTGATTATGCGCTCCTTGATTTCTCCCGGCAGGGTGAATCCGGAAAGGGCGGCCATGTCCAGCAGGTAGGCGCTAAGCGTTGCACTGCCTGCACCTTGTCCGGGGAAATATTGAGCCAGGCCATTGGTGTCCAGATAATTCGGCAGGTCGGCAACGATGGCCTGCCAGCGTTTTTCATCGTGGAGTCCCACGGCGATTGAGGTTTTCTGCTCCAGACAGGAGAAGGGGTATTCCTCAAAAAAACGTTTCAGCCCTGGTGGCGGGGTCGAGAGTTTGGCTGCCAGGCCAATCTCCAGGCCGCCCTTGCCGGGCAGCGCATCGATCGGCAGCATCACCGGAACTTCATATTTGTTTTCGATGCGAGTGAAGGTCGCCTGTCGCACTGTAACCGGTACAGCCGGTATGACCTGCTGGGTAATCTTGAGATGATCGTGCGCCCCCTTACCGCCGTTTTCCCCGGCCGTAAACTCCCAGATCAGCAGTTTTACATCTTCCGGCGCCGTGGCCGTCCAGGCGACTTCTGCCGCACCTTCGGGTTCCAGTTTCACCTGACGTGGCTCAAGATCTTTCTCTCCTGCCTGTGCCGTCACGGCGACGGTCATGGCTTTGGCTGTACTGTTGCGCAGGGTGAGCAGGGCCTGGAAGCTGTCTTTCTCCCGGACCATGGGCGGCAGGCCTGAGACCAGCTGCAGGTCCTGGGTGGTGCGCACCGAGGTGGAGCCGGTGCCGAACAGGGCCGCTCCTGATGTGGCGACCCCCACCAGTTTGAATTCGGTAAGAGAGTCGTTCATCGGTACCTTGAGGGTGGCACTGCCGTCGGCATCCAGCGTGACGCGCGGATTCCAGGTGAGCAGGGTGTCGAAAAGCTCCCGTGCCGGTCCACGCCCGCCGCCACCGCCTGTCGGCAAGGCTTTTTTGCCGAAATGGCGTTTGCCGATCACCTGGGACTGGGCCGTGGCGGTTTCCACCTCATAACCGCGCTTTTGCAGCATGCTTTCCAGCAGATCCCAGCTTTTGTTGGGCCTGAGTTCAAGCAATGCCTGATCCACCGCGGCAAAGGCCACCTCGCTGCCCGCCGGTGCCGGTTTGCCATCGGGGGTGGTTACCTTGACTTTTACTGTGGCCTGCTCCCGGGGCTGATAATCGGCCTTGTCGGCAGTTACTTCCACCTGGAGTTTGAATCCTTCAGTGTCCACGCCGATCTCCGCCAGTCCGAGCCGGAATGCGGGTTTGGCCAGATCAACCATGGCCGTGGGCTGAAGTGGGTTCCACCAGTTTTTGAACCAGGATGCCGGTTCCCGCCAGCCCCAGTTGAAGAAGGAATACCATTTCAGTGGCTGCACCCGGCCTCGTACCACCAGTACCGAGACGAAAACATTCGGTCCCCACTCGGCCTTGATCGGCAGTTTGACTGAGGGGTTGAAACGTGAAAGCGGCTGGACAAAGGTGTCGATAATGCCTAGAGCCTCGACTGAGATCAGGGCTGTGGCCTCGGTAAAAGGGGTGTGTACCTCAAAGCTGGCTGTTTCTCCCGGTCTGTAGCTCCGCTTATCAGGAATAACATCGATACGGTCCTGATTACCGGCGGTAAACCAGGAGTCGCCGTTGCCGCTGACCCAGTAACTGTTGCCGGTACGAGCCAGGTTGCCGTTACTGTCCCTGGTTTCCGCCAGTAGATGGATAATGCCTGGTTCAGTGGATTTCGGTGCGCATATGAGCAGACCTCTGGTGTCGGTTCGGCCGCTGCATACTTCTCCGAGGTCTACATATTCGGAATGATGCTCGTAGGCATAAAAGCCGCCCACGATCCGACGGCGATGGCTGTAATCGATCTGGCGCTGGGCCCGAATGTTTACTTGCTGGCCGGCAACCGGCTTGCCGGAGGTGTCAAAGGCCACAACTTTTACCTCGGTGCTGCCTCCTTTATCGTCATCCTTTTCATCGACATTGATGCCCAGTACCACAGAAGCGGGCCAGAGTTCCACCTTGCCGCTGATGGTCTGGATTTCACCGTTTGGATCGGTGAAACTCATCTCAGAATAAAGTTCGCCTGGACCTTCCGGTTTTTCCGGTAAGGCCACTTCCAGTTTGCCGGCTCCTGCCTTGTCCAAGGTGACCGGCTGCTTGTCGAGCACCAGGTATTCGGATCTCCGGTTCCCTTCGATGCCGAAAGCTGAGAACGTTTCGTCGTTGAAACTCATATCAAAGTTGTAATCCCCATAATGAGGATATGTCGGCCAACGGCGCCGTAAGGTGGCGGAAACGGTTACTGTTGCTCCATTGGCCGCGCCGCCGTTGAGAAAAGAAAGTCCCAGGACCAGAGGAACCTTTTCCGGTGCCACCTGCCTCTCCGGTACCCCCTGCACACTGCCGGTAAACACAGGCAGGCGGAAATCTCCCACCCGAAATTCGCCGCTTGTCCAAGCGCCGTGCTTTGCTTTGAAGAGGGTTACCTCATACGTACCGCGCTTGGCTGAATCCGGAACTCGCCAGGTGCTGACCGCGCTGCCCTGATTGTCCCAGACCAGCGGCTGCGAGAACTCGGCGCCGTCTGTGTGGCTGATGGTGAGTTTGTCGGGCAGGTTCTTGGCGTCAGGGAAACCAAAGCCTTTGCTGTTGCGGGTACGGGCAAGATGCTTCATCGAAACCGTCTGGCCGGGGCGGAACAGGGTGCGGTCAAAGACGGTGTGGATTGAAAAATCACTCTGGTTTCCCCAGGTCTCAACTCCGAATCGCCAGGGTTCAATGCCCTCGTTCCAGTCGGAACGCACAAAGCTGAAATCCTCGCCAAGACGGGCGCTGGCAAAGATAAAACTGTTCCCCTCGCAGTATGTGTTATGCAGTGTCTGATCGATGAAAGCCCGGCCCAGGTTATCGGTTTTGCCGCGCCATTGCTCTTTCCCGTTACAGCTTGAGACCCGTACCTCGGCATTGGCCACGGGGGTACCCGTATCGAGGGCAGTGACCCAGACCAGGGCGTTGTCTTTGCCTGTTTTCAGATGAACAGCAAGATTGGTGACCAGTACCGCGGTTCGCACGTACATGGGTTTGGGGGTTGAGAGCAGGGCTGCACCCAGCAATTGGCTTTTGATCTCCACGATATGGTAGCCGGGTCTGGACAACGGGATGCCTACCACCTCAAATTCTTTGCCGTCTCCCGGCTTGGGCAGTTCCTGCCGGGTAACACCGGGACGTTGGTCAAGGAAGGAAAGTTCGCGGGGGTACCACGTGTCTTCATATTCCACCATTTCGCCATCACGTTCACGCTTCATTAACCGGGTCTGTCTTTCAAACTTGCTCAGGGCTTGTATGGTTGCGATTACTTCGCTGTCCTCGGTCAGGCGCTGGTCGGCAAAGCTGTGACTGCCGGACAGGTGCAGGTCGGCAGTGGCCAGTTTGGGTTCGACATTACGCAGGGTTACCGGCAGTAACCCGCCCTCATTCAACTCGACGATGCCGAAATCGCCGGGGAATTTAGCGAGCGGCGGCAACTCTCCGGTGCGCAGCTTGAGAGGAAATCTGTCGGCGTTAATCAGAGGGCGACCGGCCTCATCCTTGAGACCGGCAGGGAGTTCCAGCGTCAACTCGGCATTCGCCGGCAGGGGGCCGGGAAAGTCCAGGGAGGTGGTCATGTTTTCCCGGACTTCACTCGCCTTGTTTGGATCGCTTGGGTTGCGGGCTCCTGTCGGGGTTAGAAGCCTGGCTTTCTGCAGAAGTTTGGCCTCGGTGGGAGCCGTGAAGTCGACGCGTAGACTGGACAAGGGTGAACAGGGTGCGTCGGCCTTTTCCCTTTCGCAGGTCATGGTGGCGCGGAAAGGCTCGTTGACGGTGTAGACGAAGCTCTCCTGCTTTGGTGATTTGATGCCGTTTGCCGTTTCTACTTCTTTATCCCAGACCAGTTTCATCCTCGCCCCTGGCGGCAGACGTTCGACGCAGCTCAACACCAGGGCTTCTCTCCCGAAATTAGTATAAGCGTGGCTGAGGATTTCCTGACGCAGAGGGTCAGGTACAAGGCGTACCGGAATGCGGTTGCCGACTCCATCGGCCTCGCACCAGATTGACCTTTCCACGGAAGCGGTGGTGGGCAGAAGACCGCCGCCGACACTGATGATAAAGGCCTGATCTTCATCCACCTTTGATTCCGGCTGGGGAAAAATGGAGCGGGGCCAGGGGCCGGGAACGAAAAACTCGAAGCGGTTTCTGCCGCTGAACGTCTCGCCGTTAAAGGCAACAAGGTTGGAACGCAGGACGAATTCGCAGTGTTCTCCACTCTGCAGAGGACGCTGCATCTGCCAGGTCCAATTGCTGGCGTCAACCCAACGGCCCTCCCCTCCGACCTTGCCGCAATTAACGACAAAAGGTGACGGGGCGGTGGTATCACCCAACTTCACCATCGCGGTGTCGAATCTTACCGAGACCTTGGTCTGCTGGTCAATGCGCCCAAGGGGTGAAAACTGTTTGACCGTGGCTCCGCGAGACATGCACGGCTGCAGGAGCAGAAAAACAAAAACAAGCCAGGAAATTTTTGTCATGGGAGCACCAGAGGGGAAGATTGTGTTCTCAAGTGTTAATGTCCAATCGTATTGTTAAAGAATACGATCGATTACTAATCGGAATTTATCTTGTTGGCATTTTGTGCTATTATTTATTTACCGTCAAAACAGATACTCAGGAGAGTGTCGACAAAGTTTATAAAAAACATATCATGGCTGAAGGGGCATGTCCAAAGAAGTTTATTCGCCGGTTTAATGAATGCTTTGCCACGCTGCATATAGGACAAAAACAACAACTGGTTTTAATCTTAAAGGTTGTGCGGGTTGAAACCTGAGTCTCGCTATTACCAGTTACGATCGAGAGTTCCTGATGAAAAAGGTCATTACTACTGAAAAACAACCGATCAAACTCTGGCTTGACGATATTGATGCGGGAGCCTTTGAGCAGGCGAGAAACCTCGCCAATCTTCCTTTCATCTTTCAACACGTGGCGGTGATGCCGGATGCCCATCAGGGTTATGGTATGCCCATTGGCGGGGTGATGGCCTCGGAAGAGGTGGTGATCCCCAATGCCGTCGGCGTTGATATCGGCTGCGGCATGTGTGCGGTGCGCACTTCTCTTTCCACCATCTCCACTGAACAGTTGAAGCTGGTGCTGGCCGAGATCAGAAGGACGGTCCCTCTGGGCTTCAGTCATCACAAGAAGAAGCTGGATGCCAGATTCATGCCCAAGCCAGAGGTCTCTCTGGACCAACTGACCATTGTCGCCCGGGAATATCAGTCGGCTCTCACCCAGCTCGGGACCCTGGGGGGTGGAAATCATTTCATCGAGATCCAGAAAGGAGATGATGGCCGGGTCTGGCTGATGGTCCATTCCGGCAGCCGCAATCTCGGCTTCAAGGTGGCCAATTACTATAATCAACAGGCGATAAACCTCAACCGGCAGCTGGGCTCTAACATTCCAAAAAGCTGGCAGCTGGCATTTCTGCCCCTTGGCAGCGTCCTTGGCCAGGTCTATCTGCAGGAGATGCGCTACTGTGTTGATTTTGCCTTTGCCAATCGCAAGATGATGATGGAACGAATCAAGGATGCCCTGTTGTCGGTGGTGCAACCGGTGTTCTTTGAGCCGATGATCAATATTGCCCATAATTATGCGGCCATGGAATTGCATTTTGGCAGGAATGTTCTGGTCCATCGCAAAGGGGCGACCAGCGCCAGAAACGGCGAGATCGGCATCATTCCCGGCTCGCAAGGGAGTCCAAGTTATATTGTCCGTGGCAAGGGCAATCCGGAAAGTTTTGAGTCGTGCGCCCATGGTGCCGGCAGGAAGATGGGGCGCAAACAGGCCCAGCGGCAGCTTGATCTGGCCCAGGAAAAAAAGCGGCTGGATGAGCAGGGAATCATCCATGCCGTTCGCTCGGTAGGTGACCTTGACGAGGCGCCCGGCTCCTACAAGGATATTGACGAGGTTATTGACAATCAGCTCGATCTGGTGGAGGTGCTGGTGGCTCTGCGTCCCTTGGCGGTGATCAAGGGGTGATGTTTTTTTGGTGACACACGGGCTCTGCGTTTGTTATTCTTTGACTTCAGCAAAAGATCCTCTCCGGAGTTGGTGGACTTGATTTTTCAGGTAATATGTTGATAATATAACTCTTTTTTTGATGTTTTGTCGATTGCTTGCAATGTCTAGGTATCTCTTTTCACCCTGTCAAAAATTTAAAAAAATCACCCCGGCAGTCATGCAATATGAAGCATAAACCTGAAGAATCGATTCGTCGCAGGATACTGATACCTTTATCCCTGACCGTTGCGGTTCTTGTCTGCACTTTTATCTACAGCACGTATCATATCCGCGCCGACCAGAATCTGATCGATATGCGCCACAACTACGAGGTCACGCAGGCCTACGTCGAGGTGTCACAGGCCCAGCGTGAGACGTTGCTGCTCAATCTTATGATCGAGATCTCGCGCAACACCCAGTTGCGCCAGGCGATGATCGCTAACGACCGTGATACCCTTTACCAGCGATCCCTGCCGCTGTTCAAACAGCTTTTCCAGGCCCATGGGATCTCGCACTTATATTACCATACGCCGGCTGGTACGACCTTGCTTCGAGTCCACAGTCCCGCTGAATTCGGTGACCAAGTGGCCCGTAATACTTTTTTGCAGGCGGTCCACAGCCAGAAATTTGCCTTTGGGCTGGAACTCGGCAAATTCGGTATGCTGACCTATCGAGGTGTTTTGCCGTGGCGGGTGGCAGATAAGTTGATCGGCTATATCGAGCTGGGGATCGAAGTCGACTACGTGCTTAAACAACTGCAGTCGATCGTCAAGCAAGATTTCCTGATTACCCTTGATAAACAGCAGCTTGATCGGGAACAGTGGGAACTTGGCCGGGAGCACACTGGCCGCTTGCATAACTGGAATTTATTCAGTGACCAGGTGATTGCCTATCAAACCCTTCCTGATTCCAGTAACCTGAGTAAAATAAAACTGTTAGCCGTAAAGCGCCTTGCGGCGGAGGAAAGCTACAACGACATTGTCATCGATCACCAGGTCTATCGCATCAAGGGCTTTCCACTGTTCGACTTTTCAGGTCAGTTGATTGGCGGCTTCTATGTGTTGCATAACATCACGCAGCAAACAACCTCCTTTAAAGCGTTCCTCGTACCGATTATTCTGGCGAGTGTCAGCATGTGTCTGGTGTTGTTTCTCTTCGCCTATACCGTGCTGGGCAGAATGGACCA
>JAQVER010000155.1 GCA_028697885.1 Desulfocapsaceae bacterium | reverse complement strand
GGGAGGGTAAAGATGGCAGTTTTTGCGCGTAGAGGACACTGCCGGTTCCGCTTTCATGACAGATATGAGCAAGATCCGTGGCCAGGCCATCTGAGACATCCTGCATGGAGCTCACGCAGCCACTAAGACCAAGCTGCTGGCCCAGTTCAAGCTGCGGTGTCGGATTGAGGTGGGCGTCAAGCAGGGCCTGCCACTGGGGCCATTGCTCCCAAGATGTACCTTCCATTTTCGCTCTCTGAAACAAGGCCAATCCGGCGGCGGCAGAACCAAGCGGGCCACTCACATAGACGATATCTCCGGGACGGGCACCAGTACGATAGAGGATATGATTGCGATTGGGTTCCCCAATCACTGTGACCGAAATCACCAGCTCGCGTCCGCGCACCGTATCTCCGCCAATCAAGACACATCCGTACTCAGCCAGGATAGCAGAAACGCCGGACAACCAGCTTTGCAGCCAGTCGGAGGCAAGGGCAGGAGGCAGACAGAGAGAAAGCAGGACAAAACGGGGACGTCCGCCCATGGCCGCAATGTCGCTAAGATTCACCGCAATACTCTTGCGGCCCAGCAACTGAGGGGGATGCCAGTACCGCTCAAAATGGACATGATCAACCAGAGTATCGGTTGTTATCAGCCATTGACCAGACTCAGGACTTCCAAAAACAGCACAATCATCGCCAATTCCCCGAATAAGGTCTGGAGCTGAGGCAGCACTTGTTTCTCTGATCAAACGAATCAACGCCAGTTCAGACAATATGGCCATTATTTTACCCGTTTAAGAAAAGATCCTTTTTTCTTTTCCTGAGGTTCTGGTCCAGGTCGCTCCTGCGATGCACCTGTTTCTTGAGATAGATCATCCATCGCCGTTGACTGCAGAGGAATCGTACTAAACTCAACAGCCTTGACAAAACGTTCCTCCCCACCCATGGTGAACACTTCCATACCTGTCAACTGAGGCGTACGCAGAGTCCAGATCGTCTCTTGTGGCGGAATGGATAATAGGGTCAAACTGACATGCCACCATTCATTCTTGCGGCTGCTGTCCCGTTCAATATCAGTAACCAAGGCATAGAGGGCCGATATCTGTGGCTCTTTCGCTACAATCAGAACCAGATCACCGATATCGGTGCTGTCCTTGAACCGGATCATCTGTTTTAATTCTGCAATTAATTTTTCCATTTCATCATGCTCTTTAATTGAGGTGCCGCACAGAAATTAGTATGACATTTCCATCTATATCAACAGCACCACTTGACTACTTAGCCAGTATTGTGGCCGATTCCAGGATAATAGCGTCATCCTGAATATGGCTGCGTGAACCAACCACCTCGTACATGGCCAGGCCATCAAGGAGAGGAAAGATCAATTCTTCAATCATTACCTTAGATCTCTGCGCAGCCTCTCGATCCTGCATGGAAAGCATGGTTCCACCCCAGCTTGCCAGTTCCTTTACCACGTGTAACAGAGATGAAAACCGGACGAAACTCACAGAATTATTTTTCTTGGTCATCCCGAGTCCCATTCCTTTATTCATCTGCTTGAAACTATCCTCACTGACCAGAGTGCCACCCACCCCTTCTTTCATTCCTGCACTCTGTAACTGATCTTTGGCGTCATCAGCTGTACTGTCAACAATATTTTTCAATAGATCCACAGTACTTGCCAGGATCAGATACCCTTGATGCAGGGCGTAAACAGGTTGCAAACTAGGATGAAATGAGACCTCCAGAGTAGTGAGTTTGACCCCTTTATATTCCTCAGTCTTGGTTAGGATATTATTCTTGGCAAGCAGTGGCTTCAACATCTTAATAAAATCCTCCTCCTTCTCAATCTTCAGGAAGAGGGCTCCATCAGGTAAAGGGATAAACCCATCAGTGGCAATTTTTCTCAACAGGACAACGGCCTCAGAGCCAAACATAGAGAGGAGATCCGACAATTCAACACCAGTGCCCGATTTCACATCCTGCTCAATGGCCCTGAGCTGCTCTTCACTCTCATTCATCTCCAGGGTGAACATTTTCCAGAACGCATTCAGATCCAAGGTATTAGTCCAGTAATAGCCAAGGACGCCAGCAGGAACCATAGCTAATGTTTTATTGTCCACTGGTTGAATAGCAAACATCTTGCCCACAAGAGGATCCAGCGAGTCTTTATTAAACAAGATAACAACCTTGTCCCGCAGCAATCCCTTTTTTTTCCAGGCCCCAAAGGCAACCCCCTCCCAACCTTTCCACTGCTCGATGACCTTCTGCAGATCCTCCTTCTGCACAGAGTCAAGAGTTTCGCTCAACCTGCCGAGCTGCCCATGAAGCTCCGGCATCGAGACATAGGCAAAGAGTTTGGATTTCATAAAATCGTGACGCAAGCGGATATATTCCTTCTTCTGCGCCAGGCTTCCCTGCTTGCTCTCATACCGGTCCAAACTCTCCTTCACAAGTCGGTCATCTAAGGCGGCAATCACATAGCCATCGACGATGACCGCAGTCAAAGTATTGTCCTCGTCAATGAGATATTGTTTGAGGCTGTATTTCCCATGCTGGATACTTGTCTGTTCCAATTTTCCGGCAAAAAGAGAAGTTAACAGTTCTATAATATCAGTATTATGCCTCGGTTTTGCTATCAACAAAAGACTGGATTTCAGTGTTTTTTCTGGGATAGTCAGTGACTCATCAGGAACCGGTAAAAGGCCGAGCGTAAACTCCTGGCCAAAAAATTCTTTAAAGACAGGACTGTTCAAAAAATCATCCAGCTGTTTTCTCATCCCCCTGACCCTGTTGACCTCCTCAACAGGAAGACCAAGCCCCTCGGCAAGCTTCACATAATCAATACCTGTCACTGCACGGCCAAGGCGTGACACCTTGAAGTCATCAAGTAACTGTGCGAGATCCCGCTGTTCAATACAAACCAGAGCCTCTGCCGGCAAAAAATCAGCGGCGGTACTCTTGCCCATCCTTGTTGTAACCAGCAAGTAAACAGCTGCCAGAATGCAGACTGCCCCAAAAATCAATCCTAGCTTCTTCATCTATATCTCCTTTCCTGTCATCTTTTCTCGCACCTTCATTTTTCCCAGAATCCATTGCACCACCCCAGCCAGATCATCCCCGACAAAAGCAGGTTGAACCTCCTGAGTCGGTCCGATATATTCGGCATCTCCACGGCCATATCCGGTAAGTACAAGTACCGGCGTTGCACCACAGTTCACCGCTGTCTTCAGATCCGACCAACGATCTCCGACAACAAATGATTGAGCAAGATCAAGTCCCAGATCTTCCGCCGCCTGCAAAAGCAGTCCGGGTTTAGGTTTTCGACAATTACAGGCCAAGCGATACTCCTCATTCTTGGCCTCGGGATGATGGGGGCAAATATAGATTCCATCCACATGGGCACCGTGCTCTGCCAAGAGTGACACCATTTTGTTATGGACCAGCACCAGTAAATCCGGAGGGAAATAACCACGTGCCAGACCCGACTGATTGCTCACCACCACCACCGGGATCATGGCATCATTGAGTTTCCTGATGGCATCGGCAACTCCTGGCAGTATCTGAAAGCGGCTGATGTGGTTGATATAACCCATCTGTTCATTGATAGTGCCGTCACGATCAAGAAACACGGCAGGGCGGAGAGATGCTGTTCTCGATAATGGTACAAGTTTAGCCATCAAATCACCTCCCCTTGTGACAATGAATTTTCCGAACAAACCGCAAGTGCCTTGGCAACTTCCGTGTAAACCTCCTGGCTACTGATCTCCTCAAGGCAGTTCAGGTGTTTTCTGGGACACTCTGATTGCAGGCAGGGACTGCAATCCATCTCTTTGCGAATCACCACGGCACGTTCTGAAAATGGGCCGGTGGCAATATGATCGGTTGAACCGAAGATGGCAATGGTGGGGGTCTCAAGGCCGGCGGCCACATGCATCAGCCCTGAGTCATTGGTGACAAAGGCGTTGCAGCATTGGATCAAGGCCATGACCTGTTGCAGGGTGGTCTTAGCTGTCATATCAATGACATGAAAAGGGGTTCGTAACGAAAACTCTTTTATGACGCGGGCAGCATCGGTATCATCCTTGGTGCCAAAGACCAGGATAAGACAACCACTCTCCCCATGATGGTGGGCAATGAGTGCGGCCAATTGACCGAATTTCTCCGCCGGCCAGCGTTTTGCCGGGCCATAAGCAGCCCCTGGGTTGAAACCGATCACCGGGATAGTTCTCTCGCTCGCATCCCTGTTTTCAGTTGAGGATATCCCCTCATGGTGA
>JAQVER010000074.1 GCA_028697885.1 Desulfocapsaceae bacterium | reverse complement strand
TGACCGGGACACTTGCTGCCCCATTGGCGGAATTGTTTGATTTGCTCCAGCGGCAAATCGTAGCCCGTCAGATGCAGCAGACTGTAAAGCAACGACGAACCGTGACCAGCCGAGAGGACAAAGCGGTCCCGATTGACCCAATGCGGATTGGCAGGATTATGCCGGAGAAACCGCGTCCACAGGACATAGGCCATCGGCGCAGCTCCGAGAGGCAGACCGGGATGGCCGCTATTGGCCTTTTCAATGGCGTCCACAGACAGGAAACGAAGCGTGTTGATCGCCAGTTGATCCAATTGTGCTGAATCGAAACTTGAAGTGGTTGTCATGCTGATCTCCTTTCCTTCACTTTTTTGTATTCGCTACGGAGCGTAGCACGGTTGCATCTGGTTCGATGATATATGGTGTTCGATGAGCTTCACTGTTCTTCTCTGCCAGGAGTTACACTCTTGGCGGCAGCATGCATAGATCAGCCGGTTTCAGAGATAACTCCTTCGTCATCTTCCAATCCAAACGCAGCCAGTTTTGCGCATGTCGACCGGTAATCCGTATGCAGAATGCTGCGAATCCCTAAATCTTCCGCGATCTGGACAAACATAGGGGTGTTTTCGATATAGAGTACCTGCCGGGCCGGTGTCTGGGCAATGTCCAGGGCCAGTCGAAAGATATCTGCATCCGGCTTACGGATGTGGACAAAGCAGGAGGAAACAAAAGAATCAACAAAGCCGTCGAGCTTGAACTCGCGAATTCGGTAGGCATTCAGTTCGCGAGCTTCGTTGCTGATCACAACGATCTTCAGCCCGTACCGGACCTTGAGCCTACGGATCAGCTCGATCATCTCGGGGTAGGGTTTCGATTGAGCACACATGAAGCGCTGGAACTGATCCGGAGTAAACGACCGTTTTTTGTGAAAAACCACCCGGCTCAAGTATTCCTCAATGGTGATTTTGCCCAACTCATAGGTCTCGAAGAGTAGATGATGCCGGGCCTCCATCTCTTCCGGATTCAGGGAGAACGCCTTGGCTGCCTGTTTACGGTACACGTGGTCCCAACCGTTGGTGAGCAGGACGCCGCCGATATCCACAAACAATGTCATGATTGAACTGTTCTTTTTCATTCGGTCCCCTTCAGCACGAAAAGAGAAAAGGCTCTTGCCGGAAAATCATCCACAGCAGTTTTTCTTATCTTGCCGGAGCAGAATTCAGAGGAATGCAGGGCTAGCGATGACGAAATTTGAATGCTTATCCGCGAAGGCTGGGAAGAAGGATCCCCCTGAATATGATCGGGAGTGAGCTTGTAGCCATTAAACTGCGACCTACCATTCGCTTCATTATAGGCCTTACACTCTCGCCTATCAAATTTTTTTTAATAGTGTTCATAGACGTTGTATCTGGTGCACGCCCCACCCGCATTCCCTTTTTCGATGGCTTATTGTTCCCTTAATTCAGTAGGGGCAGTTCCCAGTTAATGGGTGATTTTGACTGGCCCTGCAGATAGGAATTGGCTCTGGAGAAATGTTTGTTCCCAAAAAAACCACGATGCGCGGATAGGGGGGAGGGGTGAACCGACTGCAGGACCAGGTGACGCTTCTTATCAATAATCGCCCCTTTTTTCTGGGCATAACTGCCCCACAGAAAAAACACCAGCCCGGAATGTTCGTTGTTCAGCGTTTTAATAATGGTATCCGTGAAACGTTCCCACCCCTTGCCCTGGTGGGAAGCAGCCCTGTTCTGTTCCACGGTCAGCACACTGTTTAACAAAAGCACACCCTGTTCTGCCCAGCTGTTGAGATATCCATGGTTGGCCGGAGTGATACCAAGATCGGCATGGATTTCCTGGAAAATATTTTTAAGGGATGGAGGAGGCACTACCCCCGGCATGACTGAAAAACACAAGCCGTGTGCCTGGCCCGGACCGTGATACGGATCCTGGCCGATGATCACCACTTTCACATCCTCAAACGGGATCATGTTCATGGCATTAAAGATATTTTTCCCTTCCGGGTAAATGATCTTGCCGGCCTCTTTCTCCTGGATCAGAAACTGCCTGAGGTTTTGCATATACTCCTGTTCAAATTCACCGCCGATCCGGCTCTTCCAGGAAGGCCGTAACTGAACCCGATCTTGTATCTCAGACATAGGACAACACCTTTGTGTGGTTAACTTCCGCTCCCATTGCTCGCATTTCCCCTACCCCATCGGGTAAAGGATCTCCTGATTGACGCTGTCGCACTCTCGCAGGAGTTCTGTTGACAGGACGGTTTCCGAGGCCATGAGGGTATCATCAAGTTGTGAAGGATGCGTTGCCCCGACGATGGTGCTGGGCACAAAATCAAAGATGAGCGTCCAGGCCGCCGCCATAGTTGCCGGAGCAAGCCCGTGTTTTGTGGCGATGGCAGCGTATTTCCGGGCCGCTGTTATCGCTCGGTCATTGGCGAATCGTCCGGCTTGCGCCCTCATCCGCGGATCAGGATCGGCCAGGTAATCCCCATAGCGGAAACCGTCCCACTGCCCGCCGGGCATATACTTGCCGCTCAATACTCCGCCGGCCAACGGCGAATAGGGGAGGAGGCCGACCTGCTCTTTTTTGCAGACGATGGCAATCTCGTCAAGGAAGCGCCGGTTGAGCATGGAAAAGTTGTTCTGGATGCTCTCAAAGCGCTTGAAGCCCCGATAACGGCTGATCTCCAGGGCCTTGGTCAAACCGTAGGCGTTCTCGTTCGAGGTCCCGACATAGCGCACCTTGCCGCTGCGCACCAGTTGATCGAGAGCTTCCAGGCTCTCTTCAATGGGAACGACGGTATCGGGCCAGTGGACCTGATAGAGATCGATGTAATCGGTCTTGAGTCTCCGCAGGCTCCCTTCGACGGCGGTGGTGATATGAAAGGCATCGATGGCTGTCAGACCGTGCCGCACTGGTGGCACGAACCAGCCATTGGCCGCCCCTGCGACTTTCGTGGCCAGGATTATTGAATCTCTCGGCTTATCGGCCAGCCACTCGCCGAAGATCCCTTCCGTGACCCCATACGTCTCCGCCGTCGGAGGAACGGGATAGACCTCAGCCATATCAAAAAAGTTGACCCCGCCGGCATAGGCTTTATCAAGGATCTCAAACGCTATTTTTTTATCGCATTTTTTCCCGAAGGTCATCGTTCCCAGGCAGATGTTGGAGACTCTCAAGCCGCTTCTGCCGATATAGTTGTATTTCATAATGGCACCAGGAATGTATTTGAAAATTTATGAATGGAGATCACCCTTTCGCCCGTATTCGGTTGATCGCGGCCGCCACCTCATGCAGCCGGGGCAGCGCGAGTGTCCCGGTTTTCCAGGGCGACAGGATATCGAGCCCCTGTTCTTCCACATCCTTGAGGGCCAGCCTCAGCCCTTCCGTAAGATTTTCAGCCTTATCAGCATAGTTTGTGGCGTAATAGTGGATGATGAGGCCGATGGCCCTGGTCTGACCGATATCGATCAGCTGCTCCACTTTACTCAGATCAATCTCATGTTGACCATAAAGAATGGTGTCAATCCCACGGGTCTCAATATAAACATCCTTTTTCCCCCGCGCCGGATTTAATCGCCCAGCGTCCGGACGTCTTGCCGACTTTCTGACAATGGGGGGTAAATCGCTCAGCTTGTCCTGAACCTGCTCCCGGTCGACCAGACCATGCGCCTTGAGGGTGACATCCTCCGGTCTGTAGGAATCCATCATGATGACCGTATCGCTTACCGCAAAATAATCGCCGGAACCTCCCATGACCAGAATCGTGGAGACCCCGAGCTCGCGATACATCTCCCGCACCCGGAAAAGAAAGGGCGTTATCGGTTCCTTTTCCCTGACCACCAGCCTCTGCATCCGCTCATCGCGGATCATGAAATTGGTGGCCGACGTATCTTCATCAATCAGGAGCAGAGCGGCATCATCTTCCAGGGCCTCAATGATGTTGGCGGCCTGAGAGGTACTGCCGCTGGCATTTTCAGTGGAAAAACCGGTCGTATTTCGCTCAAAGGGCAGCCGATCAATGAAGGGGCTGATATCAATATTGGAAACGACCCGGTTGTCTTCAGCCCGGACCTTGACTGCCGTAGGATCGGTGGCCACAAGTTCTCTGCCATCGCCGGGGATATGGTTATAGACACCCCTTTCGAGGGCATGAAGGAGCGTTGATTTCCCATGAAAACCGCCGCCGACAATCAGGGTTACCCCCCTGGGAATGCCCATGCCCCGCACCTTGCCCCTGTTGGGCAAGACAAGCGTGCAGGCCAGCGATTCCGGGGCCACAAAGGGGATCACATTTTCTTTCAGGGGCCGGTCATCAATCCCGCTCTGTCTTGGCAACAGGGAGTTGTCGGCCACAAAAGCGGCAAGATTGTTCGGCAGCAGCAGATCCCGTAAAGAGTGCTGATCTTCAGCCGACTCGACATGTCTTTGAAAGCTGCTTTTATCGAGATTCTCAAAATAAAGACCATGGGCGACAACCTCCGGGAGTTCCCGGAAAAACATCTCTTCGACATCACGGGCCATGATCGTTCGCCCGGCCGCAGGCAGACCGACGGTCAACCGTGCCTCGACACCTTCACTGTCTATCAGCACCGAGTTTCTGACCAGGATCTGCTGACCACTCGTTTCAATCCGGATCTCGCCACTCTTGCCGATCCCCCGATGCCCCTTGACGTGTGCCTGGATTGCCCTGGCAACAGCTCTTGCCAGAAAATCTTCCGCGGCAGTTTTCCGAATCTTGCCGGAGCAGAATTCAGAGGGAAGAGGGGCTACCGATGACGGAACATGAATGCTTATCCGCGAAGCCTGGGCAAAAGGATCACCCTGGACATGATCGACAGTGAGCTGGTAGCCATGAAACTGATAGCTCCCCTGCAGTTCCTTATAGGCCTTGTACCCTCGCCCATCAATTTTTTTTAAGAGTGTTCGTAGACGTTCCATTGTGGTCACCGCCTGCAAAAAACCATTTTTTTACGCATGTTGAACGGAACTCGTTGAATCAGGGCAAGGGCAAGGGCAAGGAGGATACTTGTCCCCTTTGGCTTTTAGTGCCTTACAGATTATTTTCTTGTTCTATTTTTTTCAAAAAAATAATCTGCGAAAGGCACTTATCCCGTTTATCGGGGTTAGTAACGATCTGTTCCTGCCCACTTCAACGCCTTTGCTTTACAATGAAGAACCAACTTCCTGCTGCTTGATTTTCTCTTGCCACACTGCAAACTCCCGAGGGCTGACACCAAAGCGTATTGCATTCCCTTCGTGCAGGTTTTCAAACTCTTCCAGGACAAGCTTGACGAACTTATCACGATCCTCTTCAGGCACTGACAAAGCAATACCCGCCATCACCGCTTTTTGAGTGGGAGCCTGCTGTTGCAGAATCATTGTCTTTATTGTCTCGCTGAGCTTCTGCCGGTATCGTAAACGGAAGGTATCAGGCGGCACCAGCTCCCGGCGTACCGCCAGATAGTGCTGACAGGAGCGTTCATAGGCCCAGGCAAAGAGATCTCGCAGCAACTCTATCCGGTTCTGCTCATACACCCCCAGCATGGCATCGATATAGGCACGTTCCGGCACGTCGATAAACGAGAGCGGACAGAGGTTGTGCCGAATCAAGGGGATATTGGCGGCAAGCCGGGAGACACGTTTGTTCACATCCTCAAACGGTTGCAGGTAAGGAAGATGGACCATCACAAAAAATGACTGCTCAAAGGGATCGCGAATCTCCTGGGCCATCGAGAGGATAATCCGGAACAGTTCATCAAGCCTTTGCGGCATGGCAATCGGCATATAGACGCTCCCTCCGATTTCCACCGGCCGGTTGCGGATTCGACCACAGGCACTCTGATCCGCCAGAAGTCCATCGGAGAGAAAGGCATGTAAACTGAAAATGGTGTAGGGGGTAAAGTCAACACGCTCCACTTCATTCACCAGCAGCTCGATGGCAGCCTTGTGGTTGAGGATCATCTGGGTTTCCAGTGCATCCTTCCCTTCGGCGGCCTGACCAAATTCAATCAGGCGCTCGGTATCGAGTCGGCTGTAGGTGTTTCCTTCGAGTCGTGACGACGACCACGAAAGATCGATCAACAACCGGTTCATGATGTCACGGGCAAAGGTGCCGGCAGGCCGTTCACTGTCGGGAGGAGTGCCAAGGGTATGAAGCTGGCTGCGCAGGTCAGCAGGCAGATAAAATGTCTCGTTGGGATAATATGCTTCCAGAAATTCCTGGTTATAGCCGACAGGTGTTCGCATGCGCCGTTCCTTGCGAACATTATCCCTGATCTCTTTTCCTGCAGGTGAAACAGGGATATACGCTTCCGCAACAGCTTCACCAGAGAGAACAGGAAAGACGCCGGTGATCGACCCAGGTCGGTAACGCACCCCTCGTTGCCTTCCTTCCCTGACAATTCTCCCCTCAGCTATGAACCGGGCAAGACGACGTTGCAGGGTTCGCCGACTGATGGCATCCTCAACATAGGCGTGGAGGGCGTCCATACCTATCCCCTCTGCATGGCGGCCTATTTCCTCAAGAATGCGAACATCCGTCTCAGCGGATATCTTCTTTGGCATGACGTCTATCCCTCAAGACATGGATATAAATTGTTCCTGTTGATAAACGTAAATATATCTTTATTGGCGCATTACGTCAACAAATGCGCCAATAAAATGGCGCATTAATAATTTGTAGGCCAATAAAAGTGGCACAATTTATGAGTGGTGTACAATTCGCTCGATTTGCGTTTTTGGCCTTAAAAACGTCATCACAGCCACGAAAAAGGCCTGCTTTCAACAATGACTATCCATACTTTCAGTTAGTTAGTATGGCCCGACCCCATTCTCATTATTCTTACCTTCTGACTTGGGATGATCAATAGGAGAAATCTGGACTTTTTTTGTTCAAATTTCAGATCTGTGCGTGGGTGAAAATTCATTACCCAGCTACGGTACTGTAATCTCTGGGGACCGCCCTGTGCGGACCCGCAATGCCAGGTGGTATGGGGAGGGCGGAAAAAACCCGTCTTTATCCGACAGGGCATTATCGCTCTGAATCTATATTAAACCATGGTCGCCAACCCCCGATAAGTTTGTCTTCCTCAAAGAACCGCTCTGCGATCGCGTTCTCGGGGAAGTCCGTATTGAATGAGAATCCGACTTTTGTATAAATCACCGATAGCGGATCTTCTTCGAATGAGAATACATGCTCTATCCCAAAACGTAACTGACAAGATGTCGTTGCGGGTTTGGCCTTGTTGTTACCCTCAAGCGGTATATGAAGCCTTCCAGGCGACCCACGTTTTATGTGTAAAGAAAACCGCTTCTTAATGTTTGTTGATTTCCCGATATATAGGCAGGGATAAATCAACTCTGCCGGCCACCAATCACCATACGTTACATCAACGGGTCGCTCACCTGGCCCCTTGAGGACGATGTGGCGATTTGAGGACAGTAACTCATCTTTGCGACCAATCCACCAGAACGCATACACGCCTGCGGTTTCCGGTAGTAAAATTCGTTGCCCAGAAAATATTTTGTCTACAGGCTTAATGTCTTGTCTCAGGTGCATAGTTCAACGCCCAACGTCCGACTCACCGGAGCCAGGCTTTTTCAGCTTCCGCGTGTAGCCGGTGGTTAGCATTTTTATCTATTCATCACAATTACTTGATAGTCTTTTGAGTACTTTTCCACTATAGGATCAATTTCGGCAAATAGATCTTCTTTTTTTACTATTGATTTTTTTTGAGCAACAATTTTTTTCTCTATATTGCAATTTGTTGAGCAAATTACATATTTATTGATTTCATTATCAATTAGCACATCACCCATGATTACCATGAAGATACCAAATACATGGCTACCAATTTGTACAGAAGTAAGACATATACACGCTGTTGGTTTTTGAGGGTCATAGCTGGCATCTTCAACATCGAACTCGACCTTAAAACTTTTGTTACTTGAATCAAGTAGGGAAGAAAACTGCATAATTGGGTCTATTAAATAAGATATTTCGAGCAAAGTTGTATCTACGCCGTGTGCTATATCAAAAAAGGAAAGTATTTCACAAACTGCCTTCAATGCCTCCAACTCTTTGTCAAATGTGTAATCATGTCCATGACAATCTACACTACATTTTATGATTGGAAATTTGTCGAATCTCAACTCTGAATATAGTTTTTTGCCAGATGTGCATAAATGCTTTAGTAATATCATGGCATTTCGAAATTGATATACATCAAGCCTAACTCCCTCACCAAATGAAAAAGAATATTCGGCTTCACCTGTGAAAGGATTGAATTTTAAGTCGAAAAAATCTCCCTCCACTCTTGCTTTAACAAATTCTTGAGGAACCATTTTATTAAATGGAGAAACATACAATTTTGATGGAAAAGAAAAACCAATACTCAATTTATCTTCTTTAAAACAGATTTCACCAACTGTAATTGGTTGAATATCTGGCATTTCCAATCTACCATTTACAGCATCAACAAAGGGTGATTTACTTTTTATTCCGAACCTAGTCTTAGTACCAACGAAACTTTTAATCTTTGTAGATTTTTCAACACCTAACGAGACATCAATTAATTTTCTTATATTATCTTCACCTTCAGTTATGAAATTGATTTGAGCATACCCGTCTTCAAACCCTGTTAATGCTAGGTGCGCCCTTTTTTTCTCAATATAGTTAGACATATCGTTTCCGGTATGACTCATAAAAACAGCCTTAAGTGAATTCCCATCTAAATTATCCATTAAATGAGAATCATTGTAATAAATTGTCATAGTTCTTTTATTGAATCTATTCTCTTTATCGCTTTGCTCTATTTCATGTAATCTTTTAAGTACCCTAGTAATTAAATCTTCATCAACATGGACCACATATGCTCTATGAGCAGATGACTGGCCATCAAACTCTAAAAAAACAAAAAATGATGGCATATGAGCAGTAATCAACCTTCTTAGGTTAGACAGGGTAACTGAAATTTTCCCCTTTTTATCATCTGTTGATTTTACTTGGACTCTACATTCAATTGCAGATTTGTGAATTACATCTGGTTCTGCTTTGAAAGCAAAGGGAAATTCTACCAGAAAGTCCCACCCAGTTTTATCGATGATGGAACCATTGGCATAAAGACCTGCGTCAGCACACCATAACTTGAATGTGCTTTCTCCCATTGTGCCCAAATCTCTCATTATAATTTTTCCTAGTGTCTTGAAAATAAGATCGAACAAAGGATAGTTATTGTTTCATTGCGTCTTTTATCTTCGGGGATAGTTATCTGAAAGTAAAGATCTTTCCAAAATATTGCATTTACATACATGGTATCATTTGGTTAACGTGGCCAGACCCAGTTCAGTTGAGTTTCACCGGCTCAAAAAATTGCTTTGTAAGTGTTAGCCACAAGTTGCACACTTCGGCTAATATCACCTGGCAACATAAATAATTTGGGCACTCGCTTAAAATTGAATACCCGATATAAGCTATATTGAGCTGCATAATCTTTTGAAAAAGCCACTTCATTTTCAGAGATATAAAAGGGTTGGTACTTCCCACAGTTTGAAGTTTTCACCTCTATAAATAGTTCTTTTTCATTCTCAGGGTTAAAAGACCGTATATCATAACCAGCGCCATCACCCCTCTCTTTGCTTGTCCACTCAACCTCTTTGGCAAGATCGTCGCGGTTCAAAAGTGTGAGTCGGTTTCTTTCGAATTGGAGCGCAAATTCCTCACCCCGTTCACCCATCCGTCGATTGCCGATCTCTCTTTCTGCAAAATTATAAAAGCGGGGCGTAAACTCCCGGGTCTCGGTTTTAGGTGGTAAAATGTTTTTTTCAGGGGCAGATTCGAGCACATCCCTCCAGACGAACTCGTTGAACTGTGGCGGTTCCTGTTCGATAAAGGAATCCACTTGTTTTTCAAGTACATGCCTGTCTTCGGCAAGACGCATGAGTATGACATCTTTTAATTGCTGTTGGTAATTAAACGCGGGTTTGTACCCGGAGATGTATGGGTATCCCAGTTCAATCATGATGGCGCTGATATTCTGGTGTTTAAATTCCATTGAGCCATCGGAACGATTGTTCAACTTTGTTTGCAATTCTCGCCTGTGCTGGCTCTTGTTGTACCGTTCTCCCCTCAACTCAAGCTCCATCATTGCTAAATAATCCGCTACAACCGCTTCACACTCCAGCCAGTCCCACGCATCACCCAGGTTTAACAATGTGCGTTGCGAATCGAAATTGAGATTTTCCAAGAGAGAAGCTTTTAAATATTCTCGAACAACGGGACTGTGCAGTAACTGGAACAGCGCTTCATCCAAATAGGCATAAGCGACATTATTATTAAGCTCGCCTGGGCCGCTCACTGTGGATAATTTTTGGTAAGCTGCGGCTCGCCCAGGTTTAGGTTGATGATGCCAAAAACTTTCACTTCGAAGATGGAAAAACGGGAGGTGTGGACTATCGCGATCGGATTCAGTGCGATATTTATTGAAGTTGTGGGTGAAGCTCAGTCGTAAGTTCTGATCAAAGAAAATTCGATTATTATTAATTGTTTTATTGGCGATCAGATCCATTACCGCCAACAGCATACAAACTTTATGGGGGCTGACGCCCCCTTTCTGACGGTTCATGTTCAGTGCATTAAATTTCTCGGCGTAAAACTCTAAGCTCATCGGGACACTCTTTTCTCAACTATGATGGTCTGCCATGTAACTCCGTCTCTTTCCAGCACATCTGCCAGAGTATTTGTAACTTCGGCCTGTAGAGATTTTTTCTCGGCAAATTGAACAATCTCATCCGCAGGAACCTGATAAAATTTTCTCCCTTCAGAGTCTGGCCCTTGGCGGAGAGAGACAACCAGCAGAGAATTATCAGCCATTAATCCGGCAAGCATTTCCATGGAATCAAGACGCTGTTGATAAGGTAGGTGCATCAAAACCCCACTCACCAGAATCAAAGAAAAACTGTGCTGATACATTTGAAGCTTAGCTAAGGACGGCAAACAATCATTGATCCATGTAACCGGATAGCCCCTAGTAGCTTTTTGGCCCAACTCAAGCAATACCGTCGCAGGTTCAACAACAATTACTTCCCATCCCCTTTTGGCCAACCAAGCAGCATCGCGGCCGGAACCCCCACCAACGTCCAAGGCCAAACCGGGATTTTGGGGTAAATGTCTGAGCCAGCTTGCATGAACCTTATCCGGGGCCAAACTTTGATATTTATCAAATAACTGTTTGGCGTTGTGATTGTAGTAATTCAACATTTCTCATCAATGTCAATTTCGGGCTCACAATTCTTAAATACTGCCAACCAGATCAAAATACGCTTATACTGAGGTCGATCATAAAAAAATAAGATCAGAGTGTTGAATGGCGCTAGTTTTCATAGCCTAGCGCTAATATGGTTTTACATTCAGGATAGCCCTTACAACCCCAAAATTGCTGTCCGGCCTGTGCCCCACGCCGGGCTGTGCGTAAAACCATTTCTTTACCGCACTTGGGACATTGCTTTCCTTGGGTAGCAGCTTGGATGGTCTCAGCCGCAGGCAGAGGAGATTTAACATCTTGAATCAGGCGCTTTAACTCAGATCCATCAATCAGTTCAATATTCTTCCCTTGAGCAAAGTCTTTGGAGTCTCGGGTAAATTCACCGGAAGTCACCACGAAACCGCCCACAGCTCCTACCGAGGCCATTACGCCATACAATTCCCTGACCACCTTAACCCCAACCTTTAAGGCCCTCCACTGTTTACACTGCACCAGATACTTTTCTGAGCCGTCCAACAGCACCAGATCCACGCCGCCATCCGGGCCCTTTTCAAAATTCTCTTTTACGGAATAACCTTTACGCCGAAAAGCTTCCCCAACCAGGGCTTCAAATTCATGCCAAGTCATGTCCTGAAGAATATCGGGACCACGACCGCATTGGACCTTGGTCATTAACTTATCCCGCTTGTGGACCCGCACAAAGGAAAGCAACCCCGCCATTGAGAAAGTAAAAGGCATTATATATTGACCAAAAAGAGCCAGAGTCTTTCCCATCGATTGGCCCAAAAACGGCTGCATGTGATTCATGTCAGTTGGTTTGGGAACTTCCATGACCGAGAAGTAATGGAGGATGAAATAACTTAATACGGCGAATACAAGACAGAACTTCCAAGGCATTAACGCTGCAATCTCAATAAATTCTTCAATAGGTGAAGTTTTTCGCCCCACGGGAACCCCCTTTCATCTTTTTTGTAATATCCTCTAGATCGTAACCAGTCCGGACTCTCTACACTTAATTGCTGGCAATCGGGTCACCACCACTGAACGTATGATTAGAACCAATCTACCCGAGAAATTCCTTTTAGCAAGCAATTCGTTAGACATAAATAATTTTGCCAACTTCTTGAATTTAAGGACAAAAACCAGTGACAGAATTATCGGATTATTTTGTGTCACCAGCAAGCATATTCATAATCAACCTGATCATCAACTCCTTCTGCCTGGGATCGCTCTCGGCAATCAACAAGGCCAGGGCCACCAGTCCGTTATCGTTGATGCCGGATTGTTCGAGCAGGTTGTTCTCTTTGAGGAAAAGCAGGAAGAGAAAGGCGCCGATCCGTTTGTTGCCGTCGCTGAAGGGATGATCCTTGATGACAAAGTAAAGAAGGTGGGCCGCCTTCTCTTCCACGCTGGCATAGAGCTCCCGGCCGCCGAAGGTCTGGTCGAGGTTACCCAGGATACCCTGAAGTTGATGCTCCCGCTCCCGGCCGAACAGCCCTGAGGCCTCGCCCCGCGCCAGGAGATCGTCCTTGAGTGCCTTGATGGATTTTCCGGTCCGGCCATAATCAAGGGATTGCCTGGGTGGATGGCAGTTCTTCGGCAGTTCCAGCCGGTCTTCATCGTAGCGCAGGAGCAGCGACCAGGATCTGGCATATCGGTTGATAACTTCCAGCACGGCACGGCCCTCATCGCTGAGCGACTCATGCCTCTCCAGAGTCCTGGTAAGAAGCGCGATTGCCTGTGCCATCTCCGAGAGCCCTTTCTCTGCCAGACGTCTCTCGTTCACGGTGTAGCCTTTTATGAGATGCTCTTTCAGGACGGAGGTCGCCCACTGACGAAAACGCACGCCTCGCTTGGAATTAACCCGATAGCCAACGGAAATTATGGCATCCAGATTATAATGGGTCAACATCCGCCGAACCTGTCTTTCGCCCTCTTTTTGAACTGCCGAGAAATCCTCGGTAGTTGCTTTTTTCTCCAGTTCTTCATCCGCGAAAATATTTTTCAGATGGAGGCTGATATTGTCAGAGGAGGTGTCAAAGAGTTCTGCCATTTGCCTCTGGGTAAGCCAGACGGTATCGCGGTCGAACCGTACCTCAACGGCATTCTCTTCTGCCTCATAGATAATTATTTCACCATATTCGCTTTGCATATTACACAGCCTGAGCCTCATTCAATTCTTCAACAATCATATAAGGCCGGCTTAGAAAGCAGCCCGAAGCTGACCAGATAGAGAACAATAAGCAATCGCCCAAGACGGCCATTGCCATCAAAAAAGGACGAATGGTTTTAAATTGATAATGAATGATGCCGATCTTGACCAGATGGGGGCATAGATCTCTTCATTATGTATGAATTGTTCCAGGTCGTTCATCAGTTCCGGGACATGTTCATGATGTGGTGGCACAAAGGTGGCATTATCCTTATGTCAATTAAGTGCTATCAATTTGACATAGCGTGAGGGATTATGTCAAATCAAAAGCAGTCGAAATTTCACCTGCAAATTTATCATGCCGCAAGCTGAATAACAAGGCCACAGGGATGGAAGCCGTCGGAGGCGATAACCCCAAACCACCGGCCTCATAAAAACATGGGAGTCAAAATCCCATTTGAGGTATTCTTTGCTCAGACGATGCATTATAGTGCATCGTCTATTGGAGTTACACTTCGAAGTGCAATCTGCCAACGCTACAATTTTGACAATCTCATAAAAACTCAATAAAGCCTGTCATCCTATGCTTGTTTATTGTCATCTCGACTGCAGGGAGAGATCTTTATCTCCATCGTTGAAGATTCCTCACATGCGTTCGGAATGACAATGGGAGGAGCAGGTGTCATTCCGAGTGACAGCGAGAAATATTACCCATCAACCAATGGATACTATTAAGATTTTCCCGATGGTCGAAATGACATTATGGCAATCTGTACCTTTTACGATGCTATCAATTTTATACACAATTCACAACCCCGGAGACCAGTAATGAAATCCGTTCATGTTCGCCTCATTCATATAGCCTGCCTGGCGCTTCTGGCATCCTTGACGCTGACCGGCTGCAGCAACGGCGAGGAGACCGAGGTCCAGCCCCCCTCTCCGCCCCTGGAAAAGGTTACCAACGTCGCACTGAGCACGGTGGTCCGGCAGGACATACAGGAGACCTTCACCCTCCCCGGCACCCTGGAGGCGTGGGAAGATCTGACCCTGGCCGCTGAAATGGCCGGCCCAATCCGCTGGATCGGCCCCAAAGAGGGAGATCGGCTGAAAAAGGGGGAAGCCATCCTGCGCATTGATCCTGAAAGACGCGAGGCTGAACTGGCCCGCGACCAGATTGAGTTTGAACTGCAGCAAAAACACATGGAGCGCCGCCGGACGCTGGTTGAGCGCGAGCTGGTCAGCCAGCAGGAGTTTGAAGATGCCCGCAAGGTCTTCGAACACGCCCAGGCCCAGCTCCGGCTCTCAAAGGTGGCCCTGGACAAAAGCACCCTGCGCAGCCCGGTGGACGGCATTCTCGACCGACTGCTGGTGGATCGGGGCGAGTACGTTTCCGAAGGGGACGCAGCGGCGGTTGTGATGCAGGTCAACCGGCTGCGGGCCTTGGTGGACGTGCCCGAGAAGGAAATCCTCGGCTTGGCCGTGGGCGGGAAGGCCCTGGTTTTCGCGGCCCCGGTACGGGGAGGGAGCGGGCCGGGACTGGACGGCGAGATCATCCACCTCTCCTACGGGGCCGATCCCGCCACCCGAACCTACCAGGCCAAGATCGCGGTGGACAACAGCGCGGGAACCCTGCGCCCCGGGATGATCGTTCAGGTCGCTTTCAGCCGCCGGCAACTCACTCAAGTGATCGCCGTCCCCCTCTATGCCCTGGTCGATCGCGACGGGGTCAAGGTGGTCTATATTGAAGAGGGCGGCAAGGCGCAGTTGCGTCCAGTCAAGGTCGGCCCCATTGTCGGCGACCTGGCAGTGATTGAAGAGGGGCTCGCGCCCCGGGAGCACCTCATCGTCAAGGGCCAGCATCTGGTCAAGGCTGGTGCCTCCGTGCTTGGGGAAGGAAAGTGACATGCTGATCTCCAATGTCGCCATCGGACACCGCAGCACCGTTTTCGTCCTGATGCTGATGTTCATCGTGGTCGGGGTCGCAAGCTATATCACCCTGCCCCGGGAGTCGACCCCGGACATCACCATCCCCTACGTCCTGGTAAGCACCACCTATGAGGGGGTGGCGCCCTCGGACATCGAGACCCTCATCACCCTGCCCATTGAGCGCAAACTCAAGGGCCTCAAGGATGTGAAGGAGATCCGCTCGCTGAGCGCCGAGGGCTCCTCCCTGATCACCATCGAGTTTACCCCCAAGGTGGACATCGACAATGCCCTGCAATGGGTCCGCGACAAGGTGGACCAGGCCCAGGGGGATCTCCCCGATGACCTGGAAAACGATCCCTCCATCCTCGAAATCAACCTCTCCGAGTTCCCGATTCTGATGCTGGCCGTTGCCGGCGACGTCGAGGAGTCCGTGCTCAAGCGGGTGGCGGAGGAACTGGAGGACCGGATAGAGGCGATTCCCGGTGTGCTTGAGGCCGATCTTATCGGCGGCCGGGAGCGGGAGATCCGCGTGGAATTCAACCCGGATCGGATGGCCGCCTACAAACTCTCCTTTGCCGAAATCCTCCAATCCGTTCGAAGCGAGAACGTCAACATCCCCGGCGGCAGCCTTGATCTCGGCCAGGGGAAATATCTGCTGCGTATCCCCGGCGAGTTCACCGACCCGGCCGAGGTGGACACCCTGATGGTGGCGATCCGCGACGGACGGCCAATCTACCTCACGGATGTGGCCACGGTCCGCGACACCTTTGAAGACCGTACCAGCCACGCCAGACTCAACGGCCGCAACAGCGTGACCCTGGCTGTCAAGAAGCGGACCGGCGAGAACATCATCGCCGTTGCCGACCACGTCTTCGCCCTGCTGGAGATGGCCCGCAGCCAGATGCCCGAGGGGGTCGAGATCTCCGTCACCCTGAACCAGTCCAAGGATATCCGGCGCATGGTCTCGGATCTGGAGAACAACATCCTCACCGGTCTGATCCTGGTGGTTGTGGTCCTCTTTTTCTTCCTCGGGCTGAACAATGCCCTCTTCGTCGCCTCGGCCATTCCCTTTTCCATGCTGCTCTCCTTTGCCGTCCTGCAGGCCCTGGGGATCACCCTCAACATGGTGGTCCTCTTCAGTCTGATCCTGGCGCTGGGGATGCTGGTGGACAATGCCATCGTCATTGTCGAGAACATCTACCGGCACATGCAGGAAGGCGAGGACCGGGGCAGCGCCTCCCGCCTGGCTGCCAAAGAGGTCGGCTGGCCGATTATCACCTCGACGGTGACCACCCTCTGCGCCTTCGGCCCGATGATGTTCTGGCCGGGAATAATGGGTGAGTTCATGAAGTACCTGCCGCTGACCCTGATCATCGTCCTGAGCTCATCGCTCTTTGTCGCCCTGGTCATCAACCCGGTACTCTGCGCCTCCTTCATGCGCATCGGCAATACCAATATGAGCGCTGGCGGCGAAGAGTCCCGCGTCCTCCGCAGCTATCGCTGGCTGCTGGAGAGGTCGCTTGATCACCGCGGCCGGGTGATCGGCGGCGCGGTTCTGCTGCTGCTCCTGATCATCGCCAGCTACGGCCTGCTCGGGCACGGAGTGGAGCTCTTCCCCGAGTCCGAGCCGAACCGGGCCTTCGTCGAGATCAAGGCAGCGGAAGGGGCCAATCTGGAGACCTCAAACCAACTGGCACTGGCGGTGGAGAAGGTCGCCCGTCAGGAAGCGGACCTGGAATTCGTCGTCGGCGAGGTTGGCGTTGCCGCAAGCGGCGAGGTGAGCGGTGGTTCCGCCGGGCAGTCCCATCAGAGCAAAATCTCCCTGGACTTTGTCGACCGGCATGAGCGGAGCGAAGATTCAAACAGCGTGCTGGGCCGTATCCGCAAGGCGATTGGCTCCATGGCCGGGGCGGAGATCAAGGTGGAGAAAGAGAAGCATGGCCCGCCCACAGGGCCGCCGGTCAATATCGAGATCAGCGGCGAAGAGATAGGCGCCCTGGGGGCGCTGGTGGAGCAGTCCAAGGCCCTGATCAAAGATGTCCCCGGCCTGGTCGATCTCAAGGATGATTTTTCCAAGTCCAAGCCCGAGATCCGGGTGCTGGTGGACCGCAACAAAGCGACGCTGCTGGGGCTCTCCACCGCCGCAATCTCCACCACTGTCAAGGCCGCCATCAGCGGCAGCAAACTCGGTGTCTACCGCGACGGCAAGGATGAGTATGACATCGTGGCCCGCCTGCCCGAACCACGTCGTCAGAACCTCTCTGACATCGGCAGTCTGCTCATTCCCACCGTGACCGGGGCTCCGGTTCCCCTCTCCACGGTGGCCCGGATCGAGATGGGCGCAGGCTTTGGTGCAATCCGCCACCTCGATCAGAACCGGGTGGTGACCCTCTCCGCCAACACCTTCGGCCGCAACAGCAACGAGGTGCTGAAGGAGGTGCAGAGCCGCCTGGCCACCCTCGATCTGCCCGCCGGCTACACGATCAAATTCTCCGGCGAGCAGGAAGAGCAGCAAAACGCGACCGCCTTTCTCGGCAAGGCCTTTGTGGCCGCAATCTTCCTCATCGCCATGGTGCTGCTCGCCCAGTTCAACTCGGTGCGCCAGATGCTGATCGTCATGAGCTCCGTCATCCTCTCACTGACCGGGGTCTTCCTCGGCCTGATGGTGACCGCGACCCCCTTCGGCATCATCATGACCGGCATCGGGGTCATCTCTCTGGCCGGGGTGGTAGTCAACAACGCCATCGTGCTCATCGACTACATCAACCAGCTGCGGGCAAGGGGGATGGAGTTGCGCGAGGCCCTGATCCGGGCCGGGCTGGTGCGCTTTCGCCCAGTCATGCTCACCGCGATCACCACCATCCTCGGTCTGCTGCCCATGGCCGTGGGGGTCAGTTTCGACTTCCGCAGATTCGCCTGGGAGATCGGCGGCGAATCTGCTCAATGGTGGGGGCCGATGGCAGTGGCGGTCATTTTCGGCCTGGCGGTGGCAACCCTGCTGACCCTGATAGTCGTACCCGTGCTCTACTCCCTGTCGCAGACCTTTTCCCTGGGGAGAAGCCAAGCTGATTTGGGGGCGGCAGAATGACGCCACCAAAAAGTGCCAGACACTCTTTTCCCTATGGAACCTTGCACAGGTAATGGATATTGAACAGATCATATTCCATCTCAACAATCTCAACATCTGCGAAGCCGGCCTCCCTGAGCAGGGCTTCCGCCTTTTCCCGGCCCCACATCATTCCCAGCCCGCTGCCCTGGTCGTTCAGTCCCACCGGCAGACAGTGCATCAAGCTGACAGTATAGAGAAAGGGGCCCATGTGGTGATCCATATTGTCCGTCTGGTTTGACCGGGCTTTAATCTCAATCATGGAAAAGATGCCGCCGGGAGC
>JAQVER010000073.1 GCA_028697885.1 Desulfocapsaceae bacterium | reverse complement strand
GGCATAATCTTGACATCTTTTGAAATAGTCGGCGTCTCACCTTTTTTTGCCGGATCAGTACTCTGTTGACCGGGGAGAGCGGTTAATACCTTTGCCAGGTCTTTCGCTGTTGCATGTTGTAGATAGACCACATGGATGTTTCCCTCACTCTGCTTCATCTCGGTATCAAGTAGAGTGATCAGATGTTTAATCCGGACGACATCGATGGGTGAGGCGACCAAAATAAGACTGTTGATGGGCTCATAGGCCACGATTTTAATAGTAGAAAGAGACTTTGCTCCCTTGGGGCCCGGAGCTTGCTGGAAAATAGTGTTGATGGCAGTGGCCGCCACGGTTGCAGAAGCATGGTCGAGTGGGATTACTGCAATCTCTTCATCGGTGAGCGGGACATCAATGGCTTCAATGATGGTCAAGAGCTTCTGGATGTTGGAGAGGGTTTCGGTGATAATCAGCATCCCTGACTGGGTGTGGGCAATGACCACGGATGTTTTGGAAACTAAGGGAGCCAGCACCTTTTTCATCTCATCAGGAGTAGTATAGCGCAGGGGAATAATTTGGGTGACAATCTTGTCTTCGGGATGGGAGGGGGAGCCGGTGCTGAGAGTTTTGATGTTCTGGGAAAGGGCGCGCGAGGCTGGCATTATCTTGCTGATAGCACCGGCCGGTACTGTGGTGAATCCGTTCACTTCCAAGACTGACTCGAAGAGCTGATATGCCTCATCCTCTGATATCTTTGTAGGAGAGATAATGGTGACATTGCCTCGTACCGCTTTATCAACTACAAAATTTTTCCCAGTCAACTCACTGATGTATTCTATGAACAAGCGAATATCTACATTGTCAAAATCAATAGTGATAAAGCGCTCGGAGGTTTTATCCTGTGATTGTTTTGTTGCTGTCTCCTGGGCCACACTGAGGGGTGGAGCAAACTGAAGCACCAGGAGGACAACCAGTGGTAGGCACAGTGTTTTGAAGTTGAAAGAGATTTTGGAAAGATGAAGCAAACTCATGGCTTATCCTGATTATTGTTCTTGTTGAGTGGTAAAAAGTTTTAAGGGAGACGATTATTCAGTGTTCTCATGGAGTTTCTGTCATTGGGTTCCGCCGTGCTATTTATTATGGGTTCTATGGGTTCTATGGGTTCAGGTTCCATTATACCTTCTGAAGGCATTTCCGGGGAGGGCTCTGGTATTATCTCCGGTGGTGTTTGAGAAAAAAGAGCAGGATTTGTCGGGGGAGTGGAATTTGTTTTCGGAGTTTCCGGGACAAGAATCTCATCTTTGCCGTTTCTGTTGAGGATGATTTTCCCGCGTTGGATCTCTTTAATGAGAGCTCCTTGTATCATGTCACCCTGAAAATAGATATCCTGTATCTTCTTTTTTTTGTCAAGGATAATGGCACGGCGATTTTTGGGTGATCCACTAATAGTGCCAAGAAGAGTTAAATCAAGTGAGGTAGCGGCAAGATCAGCCGCAGACGGTGTCGTCTTATCTGTTTTGGTTTCTTTTTTGGAGGGGCCAAAAAGATTCCGTTTGAGAATCACTTGGTAGTCTGGTCGTTTCTTCTGTCCGCCAGTTCCTGGCGCTGTAATATTCGGTGCTGCGTCTTCAATCTTTGGCTCAGGACTTGTGGCCATGAGTCTAGTGAACGCAACTCTGTAAAACATTTCAACCCCACCAGCGGCCACTATGGTTATGATGATAAATGGAATTATTTTTTTAAAGTACTTAGCCATTCTATCAATATGTTATGAGTCGAAAAGAAAGACGGGTTTAGCAATTGTCCCTTTCAGGTGAAAAGGAAGTGCTGCATTATTTTGTTGTAATTGGAGTAATAATGGTTGGGCTTTTCCGCTCTGTTTTACCAGAGCGGGCAAGGGTGTCAAGGCGCCTGTCAGGTCAAGCTGCATGGCAGCAAATGTTGCATTGAGGGAAGAGATCTTGCCTGCAAATGTTCCCGAAAGTTCCTTGCCGTTAAATGTTCCCTTGCTCAGAAGTATCTTCTGGCTCGCCAGTTTTAAGAGCACCGCCCCTTTTTCTATATCTATGTTGTTAAGAGACAGGATTGGATAGAGTAGTTCAAAACTGCCGTTTTTGATGTCGGCAGACCCCTCTCCTGTTCCCAGGGATATGTCTTGTCCCGTTTGGCCTGAATAGCTTCCATGCACTGTGAGGAGACCGGTCACTGTGCGTCCGGTTTGTGTCTGTAGCCAGGGTAATTTCTTCAGGTCAAGTTCATTAATCTCTATTTTGGGCAGGGTAAAGGTCTTGTGGCTCAGGTCGAGTGACAGGGATATCTGGTGTTTTCCTCCATAGGCGGTGATAACGAGTGAGAAGTTCTTCCCAGGTACCTTTAGGTCAGGTTTAATGGTGAGTTGTTCTATATCAAAGACTTTTTTCCCTGCTTTATCCTTGCTTTGCAGTTGAATATTCCTGGCCACAAGGGTGAGTGGAAATTGATAGTGCAAGGACTCAATGGAATTTTCATAGTCAGGAAATTGCTGGGTGATGAGATGGGTGCAGAAACTTTTGAATTTCTGTGCCGGAAAACGAACGTACAGCAAGAGTGTGACCAGAAACAGACCATAGATAGTATAAAGGGACCAGCGCCAGAATGTATTTGAGGAAAAAGTCATGATCAGGATTTTTTAGTAAATGTTATGATCTGCATCACTGCATCGAGCGTGCCTTCTTCTTTACTGTTTTCCTGAATCGAGAGGCGTTTGATCACGACAACATTGTCTGTCGACTCGACTTGCTGTAGGAAGTCCACCAGTTGCTGTAGTAAGATCCGTTCAAGTTTGAGGTCAACCCGGGATTCCTGCAGGGGGCCTTCGCCCTCTGAAGTTGAAGGAGTCATGGAGTTGATCTGCTGTTTGACCTTGGCCTTTGTGGCTTGCTCTTCAATGAATGAAAAAAGGGTGAAAGAAGAGGGCCTTTTTTGCAATCTGTCCTGGATCTCCACAGCCTGGGCCTGAAGTTTACGGTACTCTTTCTGCAACTGATGTATCTTTATTATATCTTCATTTTTGGTGATGAGTGCTTTCTGTGTCTGCTGCCGGGCTTGGATCAGGGGAGCGACAGCAAAGTGAAACAGGGCAAAACAAAAGAGAAAGAGGGCTCCGGCCAGCACAGCACGTTTTTCCCTCTTTTCAAGTTTATTCAGGCCAGTCTTGCCCAGTATCGTCTGGATGGCGTTCTTAAGAGTCGAAACGGTCATGGCTCAAGCGCCTCTCATGGTCAGTTTCAGCTCGAAGCGAATCTTTGAGCTCTTGGGATCAAGACTTGCCGAACTGATCTCCACATTGCTGAATGCGGGAGATTGCTCCAGGCCTTTTTTGATTGCATCCACGCTGTTGAATGTGTCGGTGGTACCTTTGAGTCGCAGCCCATTGTCATCTACCACAAAGCGGGCCAAACGGATATCAATTGATGCAGGGATGTTTGCGGATACCTCGGCCAGGATATCCAGGATGGTGATAGTGGGCAGGGTCCCATCTTTATCCATGGATGTCTGTTTGGTTTCACGGATCTTGACCTCGAGTTGCTGGATCGGGTCAACAATTCTTGTTACTTCCGGCAGGGTCTCAGTGAATACGGCACGGATCTGGGTATTGAGGTTGTTTTGTTCTTTGAGGAGCTTGGTGTAATCAACCCACAGATAGATCATTGAAAACAGGGCTGCTGATATGAGAGGCAGAGCAATGGCGATTATCAGTGTCCTGTTGTCTGTAAATGATTTTTTGGTGGCAAAGGCCTCTTTGCGGAAGTTGAATCCCTTCCAGTTTTTTATGATCTGCCAGCCAAGGTTGACAGAATCTGCCATGATGTCAGGTAGCCACGTTGGGTCAACGGGAGGGACGAATTGCGGTGCGAATTGCTGCACTGGGTCAGCATCTGCCAAGGTGCAGTTCCGACAGAGGCTACCTAGGCCTGCTTGTATCCGATCTGTTGTTCCTTCCATGCAGCCGACAGGCCCGCTCAGGTACACCGTAAGCTCTTCTGTTTGGAATACCGATTGCAGTGTTTGTTGAATGGTGGTGCACAAAATATGGAAGGTTTCAGCACTGTTTTCGGGACGAAACACCTTGAGGGTGTTGGTCTCCGGATCGATATGAAATCCAGACTGGAGCCCTGGGTCAAAGACAAGCGGCCGGATCAGAGTGATCTGACCAGAACGGACAAGGATGAATGTTGCCCGCTGCAGGCTGATATTCAGAAGAAGAAACTCTGCAGGAAGCTCCGGGGTATGAACCAGACGAAGGGCGGTCGGGATGCCGGAGATGGTCACTGTCTGCGGATCAATTCCCAGCGTCTGCAGGGTTGCAAGCTGTGTGGCCAGTAATTCCCTGTCAATCATGGCGGCAATGACCTGACTTTTCTGCTTATCTTCCAGGGCAATCATGGAATCGATGAGCAGTCGTTCTATTTTGACCGGAGCATTCTCTTCCAGTTCCAGAGGCAGGATCTTGTCAATGGTTTTACGGTCTGTGAAGGGCAATGAGAGATTGCGATAAAAAAAAGAGTCGGCCGCAAGGGCTATATGGCATGAAGTTTCATGAAAATCAATCTTCCGGCTCAGTTCTGTCAATACCTCTTCCAGAGGCCGGTCGGCAGCTGACACCATGGCATAGCCTTCAATTTGCATGGCTTTTGCTTCAACGCTGAAAGCGATTGCCGTGACCAAATCGCTTTTAATGTCAATGGCAAGAAATTTGCTGCTCATTGTTTATTCAACTTTCCAGCTCAGGAGAGCGGTCTTCTGATTATTTCGATGCACCGTTGCCACAATGTCTTTTTTTGTGGAATCCAGTTGGGTATGGGAAAAAATGGTAAAAGAATTACTTTTAACTCCTATATTCTTTAACGCATTTTTTCCGGTAAAGGAAGGGAGGACCTCGGAAACCCATGTTATTGAGGCCAGTTTGTCTTTATTATTTTCATCGTCCCTGTATGTTTGCATATCTTCAGCCATTTCTTTTGTCATGTCTTCATGCAGGGCCTGGAGCAGAAGAGGGTCGGCAGTGTTGATATTGATTTGTCCATCATTCCCTTGGGTGGTCAGCAGCGGGGCCAGACCAGGATGCTTATCTGTGCCAAAGAGAAGTTCCGGGGTGAACCCTTTTACCAGCAGCAATTCCTCAATGAATTCTACTGGACCATTTTTGCAGGCATATGGCGTGTCCAGAGACTGATAGTAGCTGGATTCGGCGCCAAACTCCTGCTCCCAGTCCCCATCGTCTGCATCAATCCAGTCGATGAGCGAGTCGATGATCGTTCTGGCGGCACTGTCTTCCAGATGAAAAGGCTCCTGGCGGAGTAATCTCCACAGGATATTGCGGGCATCCAGTTCTTGTATAGTTGCCTGTGCCTGGCTAGTGCCTGGTTGTTGCGGGCCTTTGCTCTGGACCACACTGTTGATCTGGAACTTTCCACTGTTATCGGTAATTTTTAGAGTCAGGGTGCCTTCTGCAAAGAGTTGGGACAGGTCTTCGTCTGCCAGCAGTGCCCATGAATCCTGGAAGGAATCATATTCGTTTTCTTGTGCGTCTTTGTCCAGGACGGCCATGCCAAGATTGATTCCCGACCTGGCCATGGTCTCCAGTCTGATGCTATTACTTTGGGTTCCAGAAGTCTGAAGGCTCTGGCGCATGTTTTTGTTGAATTGGATGGTGAGAGCCACAATCAGACTGATGACGGTCAATGCAATCAGCAGGGCCATGCCACGGTTGTTCTTGAGGAGCCGTTGCGAAATAACTATTCCATTTCTGATCATTTCGTTACGGCTCCCTATGCCGGTTTGGATGTAAATGTAGCCATGTTATCTTAAATTGTAATGGTTAAAAAAAGAAAATATCCTATGGCATCTCTTCTCTGGGAACTGTGCCGGGGAAAGTGACGGCGGTTGTAAAGCGAATCGGCTGGGCCTCTTCATCTTGGCCCATAAAGAGAAGGCTGATCTCGATTCTGTCCGGGAGTTTTGGTGCATTGCTGTCGGATTTTTGGATCTCTTTGCTGTCCCAGTTGTCCCGCTGCTCCCCTTGGCTAAGGTGGTAAATAATTTGTACCTCTTCTAAGCCATCACAGAGGAGCAAGCCTCTCTTTGTATCTGGCTCATCGGACTCTATGGGGAGAAATGCCTTATCCAGGCGAAAGAGACGCAAGGTCTTGGTCTCGGGGTCTTCCTCGACGGTATAGCTTATGGTTGCGTATCCGGCAGCTTGTTCATTTTTGTTCAAGATAAGATGGGCTGTGGATGTGAACCGTATCGTGTCTGCCTCTTTGTTGCCAATATTTTGTGTTTTTCCCTGCAGAAAACCACTTGTTCCCAGATAAAGGGAGCCAAGGTCGCTGCTGATACGATCCATGGCAATACTGGCCTTGTTGTAAATCTCTGTCTGTGATTCCGTGGTGTCAATAATGAGAAAGGTGGCGCGGTATGAGCCGTAGGCCAGCGAGACGACAATGGCAAAAATAGAAATCGCCATCAGGATTTCAAGCAGGGTGAATCCACTACTCCTTTGTGCGCTTTTATTCATCAGGGTGTTGTAAAATTAAAGGGTCTCATTTTGTTGGTGGCATGATGGAACGTTTGAGGGAAAGATATTTTTATCATATATTAAAAGGCCCTGTTTTTGGGTAAATAGCTTTGAATCTGATAGACATAGTGGTCGTTTCCCCAGGAAATGGTCAGAGTGAGCAGTTGCAACGTGTCTGCAAGCTTGCTCAGTATCTCCGATGTTTCCAAGGTTACGTCTTCCGTCTCCATTTTCCATTGATATCCTGGAAAATCATCACCAAAATCACCACTGTCAGAGGATGGTCTTTCCACATTGGTGGAAAATTCAGCCAGTTTCAGTTGGGCCAGAAGTGGTGCCTGGGTGTTAAACTTGACCGTTCCACCTAGGGAAACACTTTGGGATTGGGAGCCGAACAGGGTGGTGAGGGCAATAGCGAGCAAAGAGATGGCAATCATCACCTCAAGGAGGGTGAACCCATCCTTTCCAGGTGGCCGATGTCTCGGCCCAAGCCGTGTCGAGAAAGAAAGGTGGCTTTTATTCCAGACTGATATAGGTGTCATAGGCTTTTATGTTACTGAAAAATGGAGAAAGTACAAGGCTTATGATATTGTCTTGGTCATCGGCCAGATGAAGGATGGTTTGGTCCATATATCCCTGTTTGTTGATCCAAAGGGTGATCTCTCCAGAGGTTTTCTTGTCCGCAGTTCCGGTCTGGATATCTTGCAGACGAACGGATGGGGGCATCTGGATGCCCGGATGAGGCTGTACTTGCTCCTCTCCTTCGCTGGATTTGGGAAGATCCTGCTGATACCAAATCTTTTTCCGGTCAAGGTCAAAGTGTATCAGATAGGGCTGTTGCTCTTGTGCTGCCAGGGTTCGCACTTCTCTTATCATGGCGATGATTTTTCTGGAACTGGCCGCAAGCTGATCGATGACCAGAGCCTGACGGAGATTGGGAATGCTGAATGCCAGGCTGGCAGTGATCAGCAGGCAGACAATGATCAGCTCCAGCAGAGTGAACCCCTGCTGTTTTTTGAATAGGCCATTGAAAACAGGGGGAAATGAAATCTGGGACATGTCTTGAGGGGTATGGGCTCAGATAGGATTCTTTCTCTTGGAGATGAACCACTTGTGAAAGACTAATCCTGTTCGTCGGCCCATAAATGATCTATAGAGTTGAGGTTCGCGTGCCTGGTTGCAATGAGAGAACAGGGGATTTTAAGATGTTGGCAAAGTAGTCACTGTCTCAAAGGAATCCTGGCACCGTTGTCAAAAACTGACTGCAATATTGCTGTTAGTTAACAGCTTTTATTCAATTGTCCAGTTCGTGATATCCACGTCGTCGCCTTCTCCTCCTGCCTGCCCATCACCACCATAGGATATAATGTCAAAATCGCTGTGGCTGCCCGGGCAGAGATAAATATAGTCGTTGCCCCAAGGATCTTTGGGGACCTTCCCTTTTGCAAGATAGCCGCCGGTGCGCCATTTTTGAGGAAGTCTGCCGCTGGAGGGGGCTTCAACCAGAGCTTGCAGGCCTTGTTCAGTGGAAGGATAAATGCCGTTGTCCAGTTTATAGGATTGAACAGCTGTTTCCAGGCTGGTGATCTGAACCGCAGCCATGGTGCGTTTGGCCTCTTCCGGGTGTCCCATGATCTTTGGGCCGACATAGCCAGCAAGAATGCCTATGATGATAAGAACGACGAGGAGCTCAATGAGGGTGAAGCCGCATTCTGAATGAATTTGGTGAACCGGGCTTGGGAGGTGGCTGTGATTTTTATGCATTGATGAGAAGTTCATAATAATAATGTAGATAGAATAAATGATAAGAGGACGAAAATGAATGTATTCCTTTTAAAATATTAAAATACACACTTTTGGAGAATTTGGTATCTGAAAAAGTTACTTATCTGTTATTTTTCACATTATGTTCCCCATTACTGGCGTGTTGAAAGATATAAGATGCGTGTGGAGGAGTGATTGTGTTGATGTGATTTCGTTTGTACGGTGTTGCTTTCCAGGGGTAAAATGAGATTGTTGGTGATGTGATACTTGAGATCATTGCCAAGACAGTATATATAATAAGGAAACTGTTTGTTGGTAGTCGTGTCGTTGAAATGGAACCTGGCAAGACTTGTCGGTTTGAGATACCGATTTTTTGATATAATTCCGTGTAAGGAGTAGAAAAATAATGAGTATTAGAGAGGACGCGCGTAATGGTGTCGTCACCCCCTTGTTTGAAGCATGCGCGCGCTATGAGTCTTTACCCGTTGCCCAGTTGATGGATGGTGTAGCGCTTGGAACCATTGCTATAACCAAAAATCGACATCATGATTTCGAGAAAATCATTGGCATTGGAAAGAATACCTTTACCAAGGTTAATGCCAATATCGGTTCTTCAAGGGATATCGCCAGCCTGGAGGAAGAGCTGGAAAAATTGCGGGTTGCGGTCAAAGCTGGTGCGGATACGGTGATGGATCTCTCCATGGGTGGTGATCTGGATGCGGTACGCCGGGGAATCCTGGCTAATTGCCCTGTGCCGCTGGGTACCGTGCCTATTTACCAGGCCGTGGCCGAGGCAGTGGAACGGGACAAAAAAGAGATCGTCGATGTGACCGTTGACCAGATGTTCAAGGTCATTGAAAAACAGGCAATGGATGGGGTTGATTTCATGACCATCCATTGCGGTATCAATCGAGATCTCCAGAAACGATTGAGTAAGCAGAAACGGGTCATGGGGGTTGTCAGTCGTGGTGGTTCCTTTACCCTTGAGTGGATGAGCTATCATAATAAGGAAAATCCCATGTTTGAGTATTTTGATGATCTGCTTGCCATCCTCAAGGAGCATGAGGTTACCTTGAGTCTTGGTGATGGAATCCGTCCCGGCTGCCTGGCCGATGCCACGGATCGGAATCAGATCCAGGAATTGATTAATTTGGGCGAATTGACTGAGCGGGCCTGGGCTGCCGGGGTACAGGTGATTATCGAGGGCCCGGGTCATATGCCTATGGATCAAATTACTGCCAATGTACTGCTTCAGAAAAAGATGTGTAAAAACGCACCGTTTTATGTTCTGGGGCCTCTTGTTACGGATATTGCACCAGGTTATGATCATATTACCGGGGCCATTGGTGGGGCTATTGCGGCGGCGGCCGGTGCTGATTATCTTTGTTATGTAACCCCGGCTGAGCATCTGAAGTTGCCTAATGTTGAAGATGTGCATGAAGGGGTTATTGCCTCCAAGATTGCTGCTCATGCCGCAGATCTGGTAAAGGGCGTGCCCGGGGCCATGGAGCGTGACCGGATGATGGCTGAGTGCCGGAATAAATTGGATTGGAAGGGACAGATTGAATTGTCACTGGACCCTGAAAAGGCCGCCCGCTTCCGGCATGAGGGTGGAAGTGATAAGACCCCTGCCTGTTCCATGTGCGGATCTTATTGTGCCATCCAGGTCTTCAATCGTTCCCAGGTGAATGTGCTGAAGGCGGAACAGGAGCAGAAAGGGTGTAAATCAAATGGGTGATTTTTTGAATGGTATCCTGGCCTGGTTTGAGTCTACTCATCTCCTGCAACAACTTAAGGACGTGGATTATGTGGGGTTGTTTACCAATCCCTGGTTCATGGTTCCTTTTGTCGCTCTGGTTTTATATCTGTTGTATAAACAGGCGTTCCGGGATCTGATTTTTGTCGCTCTCTTTGTCGCGGCGTGGTGGGTCAGTGGTCTCGATTATATGCAGACCATGGTTGTGGATGGCGAGCTGCAGGTGAACAAGGTGTTGCCGGTGCTTTTTGGGGGCGCTGCCGTGCTGGGTTTTGTCATTTATTTGTTGTTTGGCCGTTCTGATTGACGCCGTTACGAAATAATATGGCCCTTTAGACCAAATTTTTTTATGGCTCCTTTTGCCGCTTCGCTTAGTCAAGTGGCCATGTTATTTTTTTACAACGGTTTAGCGATGATGTTGCCATTTCCTGGCTGATTGTGCTTTTTCCTTTATCTGGAGTAAAATGCAATTTCGTAACGGGGTTTTTGCTATTACAGAAGAACAACATTGTCCACTCTATAATGTGGGTGAGGAGATCACTGTCGACGGTGGGGTGATGCGCTTACCGGCCGGCAAGTCAACCTGCTTGACTCTGGCTCAGGATGTCTTGAATCTGGTATGTGAAGATGTGGCTTACGAGCATTATCGCCAGGGAGCGAAAAAGAAGAGCAGGTTCCAGTGTGGTGGCTGTGGCGGACATATCAGCTTTGAATATAAACAGGAAAAAGAATTTGCCACTGTCCAGATGAAGTTACTGGCGGCAGCCCAGCGGAAAGAAAAATTAAAAGATATATCGCAGTTTGCCGATCTGCTCCGGGGCATTCAAATTTTTCAGCCCCTTAGCGATGAAGATCTGCTTGATCTGGCGACTCTGTTGAAACTGGAAAAATGTCCCTGGGGGTTTCCTGTTTTGCAGAAAGGCGATCCGGGTGATCATCTCTATATTATTCTTTCCGGCCGGATAGAGGTCATGGACGAAGATGGGGTGACGCTCGCCGAGATGGGTAAAGGTGATGTGTTTGGTGAAATGAGCCTGCTGTCAGGAGAAGCCGTGACCACGACGATTATGGCGGTGGAACCCACGGAGCTGGCGACTCTGAGCAAAAAGAATTTTCGCCATATGCAGGTGAGATTTCCTGCATTGCAGATCTTCTTTTATAAGTTACTGGTAAGCAGGATTACAACGATCAATCAACAGCGGGCAGAGGAACTCTCTTCTGGTATGGTGGGACAGCTAGTAGATATTCCCCCGGTTGAGTTGGTGCAGATGATTAATTCAAACCAAAAAACCGGCTATTTGAGGCTGGAGGTAGGTAAAAGCAAAGGGCAGTTATTGTTTAATGAGGGCGAACTGGTCTATGCCGTTTTTGATGGCAAGGGAGCCCAGGAGGCTTTTTATGCAGTGCTTGCCCTCAAAGAAGGTCGTTTCAGTTTTGTACAGGGACTGACTCCTCAGGATATGCATTATGAGCCTATCGGTGGCTTTATGGGGATGTTGATGGAAGGGATGAAGCGATTGGATGACCTGGAGGCGTAATCACTACACAACATTTGTTGCATCATTATCTTCTCAATATAAAATTTTTTCCTCCAGATCCAACCAGAGAGAGAGCCCTTCTCTTGCTTCTTGCGGCATGAGTTGTTGCATCTGTACGCTTCTTTTGTCCTTGTCCAGAGTCAGCTCTTTGTAAATAAAGGCGTCTGCAAAACCGATGGCTGCGGCATCGTTATGATCCGCGCCGTAAATGATCCTCTCCAATCTGGCCCAGTAGGCAGCCGCCAGACACATGGGGCAGGGCTCACAGTTGACAAAGAGCTCATAACCTGTCAGGTCAAAGCTTTGTAGAGTTTTGCAGGCGTTACGGATACAGACTATTTCCGCATGGGCTGTGGGGTCGTTGCTGGAAGTGACCTGATTCCAGCCTTGGGCGATAATAATACCGTCACGGGCAATGATTGCACCAAAAGGGCCGCCTGCACCAGCAAGCATTTTCTCCTTTGCCAGATGGATTGCTTGCATCATTAATTCCTGGTCTGTCATCTTTTTCTTATTTCCATGCGTTGCCATTGTTTGAACCGGTATTATTCTGTGACCAATACATTGAGATATTTTGAATGTACCTCACTTAACAAGAAACTATCATATTCTTCAAGGAGACTAAACAATGAAAAAGGAAATGGAGAAAGCTTTTAATAAGCAGGTGAATGCGGAAATGTATTCCAGTTATCTCTATCTGTCCATGGAATCCTATTTCCAATCCATCAGTCTCTCCGGGTTTGCCGCTTGGATGCGTGCCCAGGTACAGGAAGAATTGTTTCATGGGATGAAGATGTATGATTATATCCATGAGCGTGGGGGGAAGGCAAGGCTTGAGTCCATAGCCAAACCGGAAGAAAAGTGGGAAACTCCCTTGGTTGCCTTTGAACATATCCTGGCCCACGAACAGCATGTGACCAGCTTGATCAATAATCTTATTGACGTAGCCCTTGATGTTCGTGATCATGCTGCCAAGGCCTTTCTTGACTGGTTTATCACTGAACAGGTTGAGGAGGAGGCTACAGTGGGACAGATTGTTGATCGTCTCCGTCTTATTGGCAAGGATTCCAGTGGTCTGTTTCTGCTTGATACCGAGCTTGCTAAACGAGTTTTTGTCATGCCGGTTACAAAGTAACGATTTCCTGTAGAGATGGGTAGCAGAAGAATAAAACAAGAGGTGCTTGCTCTTTTGGCCTTGCCGGATCTTGACCGTATCAGTACCGAGATGAGACAGTACGCGGAGCAAGATGTGGTGAATCCGCTGTTTTCCGCCTTGTCTCGTTCGGAAGAAATGCTGCGCTGGCATGCTGTCAGTATTTTTGGGCAAGTTGTGCCGCGTCTGGCTGATCAGGATATGGAAGCGGCTAGGATTGTCATGCGCCGTTTTCTCTGGAGTCTCAATGATGAGTCGGGGGGGGTTGGCTGGGGAGCACCTGAGGCGATGGCCGAGATCATGCTTCATCATGATAAGCTGGCCGAAGAGTATCTTCATATGCTTCTTTCCTATCTCCATCCGGATGGTCCCCTTGAACATCAGGATGGCAACTTTCTTGAACTACCGGCGCTGCAGTGTGGTCTGTTGTGGGGAATTGGTAGGCTGGCCTCGCGGCTGGCGCCAAAACTTATCTCGCTGGGTGTGGTGTCCGACCTGCTTCCCTATCTGCAATCAGAGGATGGGGGCGTGCGTGGTCTGGGTGTCTGGTCGATCGGAGTCTTGCTTTCAGCTCGCGTAGCTGGTAGTCAGCGGGTTGTGGACGCTCTGCAAGCAGACCAAAGAAGCGAGATTGAGACTCCGGTCATGGTGGAGGGTGCAGTTTTGAACCATTCATGGACGGAGGAGACTATCCGGAACTCCATGCTGCTACTGGCAACTGACAGCAGTCAGCTTCGCTTGTACCAGCAGGGTCAGGTTCGGGTTGTTACCGTGGCAGAACTTGTGGCAGATGCCCTGATTCAGATCAACAGTCCCGCCTAAATTTTGAGGAACATCCTTTGGCTTTTGAATTTCCCTCCTTTGTTTCTGCTGGTTTTTTTCAGTTTGCAATAACTCCTGGTAAGCCGGCTGTTAACCTTGACAGGCTGCGGGCTGCATTACATAAAGATCCGCCCGTGCCAGGAACCCTTTTGGTTCTGCCTGAACTCTGGGCAACCGGCTTTGTCTATCCGCAACTGGCCGAACTGAGCGGGGAAACTCCCTGGCTTCTCGAACAATTAATCGAACTTGCAGCCCGGTATCATATTGTGCTGGCGGGTTCTCTGGTGGAAAGGGTTGATGATGAGCGAGGATTTCTGCTCTACAATACCCTGTTTTTCTGTGACAGTGACGGTCAGATCGGCAAAGTACGGAAACAGCACCTTTTTTCCTTTTGGCGAGAAGATGAGTGGTTGACTGCCGGAGAGTCGCCACGACCTGTGGCGACTGCGTCAGGTTGGGTGGGGGGATTGGTTTGTTATGATCTGCGCTTTCCGGAGACAGCTAAGGTTCAGTGTCAGCAAGGTGCCTCCCTTCTGGTTGTCTCAGCCCAATGGCCCCTGGTGCGGATTGACCAGTGGCGTACGTTACTTCAGGCGCGGGCTATAGAGAATCAGGCTTTTATTGTTGCCGGCAATGGCAGTGGTATGTGTAATGATATCGAACTGGGCGGCCATTCACTGATCATTGGTCCTGACGGAGAACTTCTTCTGGAAGCAGGAGAGGAAGAGCAGTTGGCCACGATCGCCCTTGACTGGCAGAAATTACAGCAATTGCGGGAACGTTTTAATACTGTGGCTCCGCTCCCGTATCCTTTTGATGATCAGGAAAAGATCCTTAGCCTGGCGGAGTGCGTTCGAATTGTGGGGCTCAGGAAAATGCAGGGGCAGCGGATTGTCTTTACCAATGGCTGTTTTGATATCCTGCATGCGGGGCATGTGGAGTATCTGCAACAGGCCAGGAAGCAGGGTGACTTTTTGGTGCTTGGCTTGAACAGCGATCGCTCTATTCAGGCGATAAAGGGGGCTAACCGACCGATCAATGAGGAGTCCCAGCGAGCTCGGGTCTTAGCGGCGCTGGGTTGCGTGGATGCTATTGTTATCTTCAGCGATGAGACACCCTTAGGTCTAATCACTGCTCTTCTGCCCCACGTCATGGTGAAGGGAGCAGATTGGCAGGAGGATGCGATTGTTGGAGCCCTGGAGGTTAAGGAAAATGGCGGCAAGGTGGTCAGAATTCCCTTTACTACCGAGACCTCTACCACCAAAATAATTGCCAAGATCAGAGAATAGACGTAAATCTACGTTAGATTTGCCCATATCAGCTCACAAAAAAAGCCGGAAAAGAGTGGCTTTTTTTGTGAGCTGATATGGGCTCGGCAAGCACTAGAAAAAGATTCTGCTTGCCGAGCAATGGCATCTAAACTTTGTATCGTCCCACCAGATCTTTCAGGCTCACGGCAAGATTTGCCAGATCCTCAGCGCTGCTGTTGACCTTGTTGCCATTGGCGGAGATCTCTTCGGAGATTCTGCTGACTTCTTCGATATCCCGTGCTGTCTCTCCGGCTACAACCGAACTCTGGGAGACATTTTCATTGACCTCTGCCATGCCCGCTGAGGCCTGAGAGATATTGCTGGCGACTTCTTGAGTCGTTGCCTTCTGCTCATCCATGGCGGTAGCAATGGAGGTGACAATGACATCCACCTCGCCGATGATACCAGCAACCTCTTTGATTTCCAGAACTGTCTCACCGGTTGATTTTTGGATTGTCTCAATGCGTTGTTTGATCTCGTTGGTGGCGGCAGAGGTCTGTTTGGCCAGCTCTTTGATCTCATTGGCCACCACCGCGAATCCCTTCCCGGCTTCACCTGCCCTGGCCGCTTCAATGGTGGCGTTTAGAGCCAGTAGATTGGTCTGTTCAGAGATATCGTTAATGGCCTCTGTAACCTTACTGATCTCGAGAGTGTCACGTCCCAATTGATCTATTTTCTCAGAAGATTTGGCAGCTTGTATGGATGCATTGTGGGCGATGCTTTGACCTCTCGTGGTATTCTCGGAGATCCCTTGGGCGGTAGCATTCATCTCTTCCACGGCGGCGGCCATCATATTGACATTCTCAGTGGCAGCCTCGCTGGCCATGGTGACTGAGGCCATATTCGAGCTCATCTCTTCGGCGGCAGCCGCGACACTGACGGCTTTCTGGGAGGAAAGATCGGCCCCTTGCGACATCTCAGCGGCAATGGTAGTCAGTTCGGCCGATGAAGAGGAAAGTTGAATGATGTCATCAGCCAGTTGCTGAAACATGGAGCGAATTTCACTGCCCATGGTATTCAGAGAATGGGTCAAGGTCCCGATTTCATCCTGGCGGTCGATTTCAAGGGTGGTGGTAAGATCTCCCTTGGCCATGGTTTCGGCGAATTGTACCCCTTTGTTTAAGGCGCTGACAATGGAGCGGACGGTAAAAAAGGAGAGGAGCCAGCTGCAGAAAACCACGATCAGGCCAATGGAGATGGCCAGCATTCCCATTTTTTTCGCTACTTGAACGGTGTTCTCAAGTTGACTTTCTTTGCGCTCAGAGGCTTGTTTCACAATATCTTTCACCAGAGGCTCAACCTTCATAGCCGCTTCATTCATGACTTGCAGATCTCTCTGAATCTGCTTGTCGGTTGCTACCAGTTTGGTAAAGATATTGCTGTAGGCCTGCAGGTCTTTGCTGATGATTGCAGTATATTTAGGGTCGACATTGGAGTCGGCAAATCGTCTTGGAATCTCTTGAGCGACCTCAAGGGTGGCATCGGCATATTTATCCAGCCGGGTAAGAATGTAGTTTTTCTCGATCAAGCGCAAGGTTAACAGTCTGGCATGGATAGCTGGCACATAGAGATGACTGAGTGCTGTCTCAACCTGAAATGCCTGCTTCTGCATCTCGGCCAGGTTGTTGTCATCGGGATTGCTGGAATATTTCTGGATGGAATTTTTGTAGGCGGCAAGGGCGTTAAGCTGCTGCTGGTACACATCACCCTGGTCTTCGAGGATGCTCAGGCTTGCCTCGTATTTTTTGAGAGCATTTGCCATTTTGTCCCTGTGCTCAGGCTTTTTTGTCCGCACAAATTCCTTTTCAAAGCGGCGGACCTGAAGCAGGGCCAGATAGGCGTCTCCTAACTGGTGCTTCTTCAGATTTTGAGCAACACGCAGGGCAATGGCCTTGAATTCACCCTGCAGGCCGGAGTTGTTGTCCAGGCCATTGAGCTGTTCGGCGGCGACAACATTCTGGAAGGTCTTTTCATAGAGTGCCGCCTCGTCAAGGATAGAAGAGGCTAATGCCGCCGTTTCCTTGTTTGAATCGCCTGCCAGCTCGGTGATTGCGTTAGCATGATCTTTTAATCGCTTGATCGCTGAATTTAACAGAGGCTGATAGGCGATCTCTTTGGTCATGAGGAAATTCTTTTCATGTCTCCTGGCCAGCAATAAATCGACGTTTGCCATTGTTGCGTGATCAGCAATGGCAATATCTGTATTGATGAGTTGTTTAAAGGATCTGGTTGTGTTGCTGACTGTCCATTGGTAGAGACTGAGCACCAGAATAAAGGAAACAAAGGTAATGGCAAATATCGCCCCAAATTTGGTTGATAGTTTCAGATGAGACCATTTTAAATTACTCATTAAACACTCGCTCCTTGAGTTGTTTTTAATGAAAGGTAATGAATCGTTATGTGCCTGTCGCAGGCAGGATTATTTTTGTTCCTGTTCATCTGCTTTCTGAATAATTTCCGTAGGGAGGCCATACCCCATTCTGACCTTTTTGTCAATATCGGCAAATATCTCCGGATGTTCGGCAAGGAATCTCTTGGCATTTTCCCGGCCCTGACCAATCCGTTCATCCTGATAGGAGTACCATGAACCGCTTTTGTTGACGATGTCATTCTCAACCGCCAGGTCCAGGAGGTCTCCGGTTTTGGATATTCCTTCGCCGTAGATAATGTCGAATTCTGCGGTCTTGAAGGGAGGGGCAACCTTGTTTTTTACCACTTTCACCTTGGTTCGATTGCCGATGACATTGTCTGTCCCTTCTTTGATGGCGGCAATCCTTCTGATATCAAGACGAAGACTGGAGTAGAATTTCAGGGCGTTGCCGCCGGTGGTGGTCTCCGGATTGCCGAACATGACCCCGATTTTCATCCTGATCTGATTGATGAAGATCAGAATGGTGTTGCTGCGATTGATCACAGCGGTAAATTTTCGCATGGCCTGGGACATAAGCCGTGCCTGCAAGCCCATATGGGAATCGCCCACATTGCCGTCAATCTCGGCTTTAGGCACCAGGGCGGCCACGGAGTCAATAACAATGACATCAATACCGCCGGAGCGGATCAGTATCTCGGCAATCTCCAAGGCCTGTTCTCCAAAATCCGGCTGGGATACCAGCAGATTATCAATGTCGACTCCTAGACGGGCGGCGTAAGCGGTGTCAAGCGCATGCTCCGCGTCAATGAACGCTGCGTTTCCCCCACGTTTCTGGGCTTCGGCTACAACATGCAGGGCCAGTGTCGTTTTACCGGAAGATTCAGGACCATAGATCTCAGAGATTCTCCCTTTGGGGAAACCACCGACCCCAAGGGCTATATCGAGGCTCAAGACCCCGGTGGGGACAACAGGGATGGGTTCGGTCTCATGGCTTCCAAGCCGCATGATAGAGCCTTTGCCGAATTGTCGTTGAATCTGGCTGATGGCATTGTCTACGCTGTCTGCTCTATTTTTTGTTACATCTGGTGCCGCCATAAAGGTCTCCTGGAGTCTGTGTTATTGGAACAATGTGAGAAGTGGAGTTTGCTAAATACTGTTCTGTTGTAGCAGGTAATGCCTGACCAGGTCAAGAGCTGTTTTGGCTGTGATCTCTTGAATTTGGTGTCGATTGCCCGCAAAGTGAAAGTGATGCGTCTGAATATTATTTTTCGTGGCCATGCTGATATAGACGGTGCCAACAGGTTTTTCTGTTGTTCCGCCGTCCGGTCCGGCAATGCCGGTGACCGCAATGGCGATATCGGCATTACTTCTGCTCCGGATGCCGATGGCCATGGCCTCTGCCACCTCCTTGCTGACCGCGCCATGGCTTGCCAGCAGCTCTTCGTTTACATTTAGATATCCCGTTTTCATGCTGTTGGCGTAGGCGACCACTCCCCCCAGAAAATAGTGGGAGCTGCCGGGGACACGGGTCAACAGATGAGCAATCAGCCCCCCCGTACAGGATTCCGCCGTGGCCAGACGCAGGTTTGCACCATGGAGGAGTTGGCCGGTGACCGAAGCCATGCTGTCATTGTTGCTGCCGTAGATTGCCTGGCCAAGGTTTTTTTCTATGGTCTG
>JAQVER010000072.1 GCA_028697885.1 Desulfocapsaceae bacterium | reverse complement strand
TCACCCCTTGAGAATCAAGAAATAATTCAAGGAATCCAATCCATACCGATATCACACGATGGGGCCGAATGGGTGAGGGCACCAATGGAAACAATATCCACCCCGCTTCGGGCCACAGCCAGCACCGACTCAAGGGTAACACCACCCGAAGCCTCAACCAGAGCCCGATGGTCAATGAGGCGAACCGCCTCCTGCATGGTGGCAGGATTCATATTATCCAGCATGATGATATCGACCCCGCAGGCCAGGCACTCACGAACCTGTTCAAGGGTATCGGTTTCCACCTCAATACGCAAGGTATGAGGGATTTTCCGGCGCAGCAGAGACACCGCTTTGGCAATGGATCCGCAGGCCGCAATGTGATTATCCTTGACTAGGACCCCGTCCGCGAGATTAAAACGGTGATTATAACCACCGCCAACCTGAACCGCATATTTTTCAAGCATGCGCAGCCCTGGGGTGGTCTTGCGGGTATCCGTGATCCGGACCGGGCAGGATTGTACCTGCTCTACAAACCGGGCCGTAAAGGTGGCAATGCCCGAAAGTCGCTGCAAGAGATTGAGCGCCACCCGCTCGGCCTTCAACAGATCGACAACCGGGCCTGATACCGTAAAAAGGATATCACCTTCGCACGCCCTGACGCCATCTGCCACCAACCCCTCGACCACAATGGCCGGATTCTGCACCAGAAAGACCTCGGCGGCCACCGAAGCACCACCAGCCACGACAAAAGACTCTCTGGCCACAATCCGGGCACGACCGATCTCGCCCTTATCAAAGATCGATTCACTGGTGAGATCACCGCGCCCGATGTCCTCGGCCAGAAAAGAGCGGATAAGGGTATGAAGGGCCGCCTTATCCAAGATCTTGTAACCGTTGTTCAGCTTCAGAAATCTTGACCAGAGTGGCATCCAGTTCCTCTTTTTTCTCTCTTTCCTTCATCACCACATCTGCAGGAGCATTAGTAAGAAATTTTTCGCTGACCAGTTTGGCATTGATCTGAGCAAGCTTTGCCTCAACTTTCTGCCGCTCCTTAGCAAGCTTTGCCGTCTCTTTTTCCACATCGACCAGCCCCTTGAGGGGGACATAGATTTCCATATCTTTATAGAGATATGTGGCGGCGTCTGCCGGTTTTTCCCCTTCCCCTGAGACCACCAGAGAACTGAGCCGGGTCATGTCGGCAATGGTGGCTGCAAAAGACTGAAGAAAGGTAATCTGCCCGGGAGTTGAACAGAGAACAAAGGCCTCTATCTTTACGGAGGGATGGACATCAGCCTCCGCCCGGATATTGCGAATGCCGGTAATAATCCCCATAAGCATCTCCACCTGTCCTTCAGCCTCGCTGTTCAGCCAGCTCTCGTTGACCTCGGGATAGGCGCTGACCATCAGGGTCTTGCGCTCACCGGGCAGGACGCTCCAGATCTCCTCGGTGACAAAGGGAGTGATGGGATGAATCAGCTTGAGGATGGTCTCCAGAACCAGCAAGAGCACGCCACGGGCCTGATCCCTAACGATTAAATCCTTGCTGAACAGATCGGGTTTAATCCACTCCAGGTACCAGTCACAGAACTCATGCCAGACGAACTGATAGAGGGCGGAGGCCGCATCATTAAAACGATAGCCATCGAGGGCAGCCCTCACCTCGGCCGTGGCGGCGGCGGTACGGCTGAGAATCCACTGATGAACAAGGGACAGATCGGCCGCATTGCCAGCCCATGCCTTGACAGACTCTTCACCCTCACCAACATGCATCTGGGCAAAACGGGCCGCATTCCAGATCTTGTTGATAAAAAAACGGTAGCCCTCAATCCGCTCCTCATCGAGCTTGATCTCCCGACCCTGGGCGGCAAAGGCGGTCAGGGTGAAGCGCAGGGCGTCAGTCCCGTATTTGTCAATCACCTCAAGGGGATCAATGACATTGCCGGTGGACTTGGACATCTTCTTGCCATGCTTGTCACGCACCAGGGCATGGAGATAAACATCACGGAAGGGCACCTCATCCTTAAAGTGCAGCCCCATCATCATCATCCGGGCCACCCAGAAAAAGAGGATATCAAAACTGGTGATCAGCACTGAGGTGGGATAAAACATAGCCAGCTCTTTGGTCTGTTCCGGCCAGCCCAGCGTCGAAAAAGGCCAGAGCGCCGAAGAAAACCAGGTATCCAGCACATCTGTTTCCTGGAGCAGCTCTGTGGAACCGCACTTCGAACAACTGGTGGGATCAACCGAGGCGACGATCATCTCCCCGCATTCCTGACAGGTCCAGGCCGGAACCCGATGGCCCCACCAGATCTGCCGAGAGATGCACCAGTCCCGGATATTATCCATCCAGTTGTAAAAGGTGTTATACCAGGTCTTCGGATAGATATTGATCCGCCCGTCACGTACTGCGTCCACCGCTTTTGCCGCCAGGGGTTTTACCGAAACAAACCACTGAAGGGAAGTGGTGGCCTCCACCACGGTCTGGCAGCGATAACATTGACCCACCGCGTGATCATGCTCCTCGATCCGGTCAAGAATACCCTGCGCTTCCAGATCCTCAACAATCTTCTTCCGACAGGCGAAACGGTCAAGACCGGCATAGATACCGGCATTTTCGTTCATATGGCCGCTGCTGTCCATGACCTTGAGGATCTTGAGATCATGGCGACGGCCAATCTCATAATCATCCCGGTCATGGGCCGGCGTCACCTTCAAGGCGCCGGTGCCGAAATCCTTCTGTACATGATGATCGAAGACAATGGGAATAATTCGGTCGCTTAAAGGCAGCTTAATGCCAACCCCGGCCAGATGGGCATAACGTTCATCATCAGGATGGACCGCCACCGCCGTATCGCCGAGCATGGTCTCCGGCCTGGTAGTGGCCACCACCACATGACCGCTGCCATCGGCAAAGGGATAGCGAAGATGATAGAGTTTACCCTTCTTCTCCTCGTGCTCCACTTCATCATCGGCCAGGGCAGTCTGGCAACGGGGACACCAGTTGACGATATAATCCCCTTTATAGATCAACCCTTCATGATAAAGACGGACAAAGACCTCGCGTACGGCCGTGGACAGACCTTCATCCATGGTAAACCGTTCCCGGTCCCAATCACAGGAGGCACCCAGCCGTTTGAGCTGACGGATAATCGTCCCGCCCTTCTCCGCCCGCCAGGCCCAGACTTTTTTAATAAACTCCTCACGGCCAATATCATGCCGGCTCAAGCCTTCTGCTGCCAACTGCCGTTCCACCACATTCTGAGTGGCAATACCCGCATGATCAGTGCCCGGTACCCATACCGTATTATCTCCACACATCCGGTGATAGCGTACCAGCACATCCTGCATGGTATTATTCAGGGCATGGCCCACATGCAGGACCCCGGTCACATTGGGCGGCGGAATCACTATAGAGAAGGATGGCCTGCCCTCTACCATGGTGGCCTGAAAACATTTTTCCTCGGTCCAGCGCTGAAGCCACTTTTCTTCAACGCCGGCAAACTCGTAACCTTTGCTCAATATATCATTCATACGTTTTACAATTTTAGATTTTAAATTTTGTCAAAACAGTTTCAACAGTCTTCTATCGTACATTCCAGGGCTTGGGTAAAAATATATGCTCATAGAGACTCAAGGCATAACGGTCGGTCATCCCGGCAATAAAATCACACACCCTTCGATGCGCTATCTTTTCACTGGCCCAGACATGTTTCTGCCTTCTCGGTTCCCAGGAGACTCCATTACGCTCCATCAAGCCATTTTCAAGAAAATAATGATACAAATCACGAATGATTCTCTGGGCCTTCTCAAATTCGTTATGCACCTTATAAAATCGATACACATTTTCATAAAGGAAAGTGCGCAGATCAGTAATAGCTTTAAGCATTTTATGACTGAGATGCAGCCTGCCATCCCCTGCAGCCAGACTCTCGACAATCAGATCCCGGACCATGGCACCGGTTCTCTTGGAATGACGATCTCCGACCACCGCTTTTATATCTGCCGGCAGATCATCTTCACAAATGATGCCGGCACGCAGGGCATCGTCCATATCATGATTGACATAGGCAATGATATCTGCCACCCGCACCACCTGTCCTTCCAACGTTATCGGTAGCTCCGAGCTATCATCCGGCAGGATATTATTGCGGCCTTTTGAGTGTTTGACAATCCCGTTTCTTACCTCGAAGGTAAGATTCAAGCCCTTGCCCCGATTCTCCAGAAAATCCACTACCCGCAGACTGTGCACATAATGGCGGAACCCGCCTGGATGCAGTTCGTTCAAAGTCGCTTCACCGGCATGACCAAAGGGGGTATGCCCAAGATCATGACCAAGGGCGATGGCCTCAGTCAATGCCTCGTTAAGACAGAGGGCTGCAGCAATGGTCCGCGCGATCTGGGAAACCTCAAGGACATGGGTCAAGCGGGTCCGATAATGATCCCCTGCCGGGGCCAGAAAGACCTGGGTCTTATGTTTCAAGCGCCGAAAAGTCTTGGAATGGGTGATACGGTCTCGATCCCGTTGAAATGGCATGCGGATATCGCAGCCATCGTCCTCTTCCTCAGAGCGCCGTCCCAGTGAATTTTTATTGAGGGCAGCATAAGGGGAAAGGATTTCTTCCTCCCTGTCCTCCAACTGGTACCGAATCGAGATTCCTACAACTGGTGCATAAGCCATGACGCATCTCTTTGAACACAAGGAAACAACTCACAGGACATCAACGCCCCAATAATACTTCCATGAATGAATGCCCCCCAAGGCAGAATCATTAGAGTGTTAAACGCGTTTTTTTTCACTTTTCTCTTTACACATCCCGCCTTGATCCTGCAAGAGAGAAAGAAACCAGAGACAACATCCGTCAAAAACAGAGTAACTATTCAGCACGAATAAGAATTATTAGTTATTTTGTAATAATTTTTTCGCGCAGGGATCCTGGGGCTCTTACAAACGGAAATGGTTATTTCGTAACGGCTCTTAACAATTCAGCCAGGTGCAGCACTTTCACCGGCATTCCCGAGGCCTCTATCGCCAGACGCCACTGCATAAGGCAACCGGAGCAGGTGCTGGTAATCACATCAGGGGCCAAGGCCAATACCTTTGCCGCCAGAGCGTCACGAATCAGTAATGAGATTTCCGGGGCACCGATATGAAACAGCCCGCCCTGGCCACAGCACTCCGGACCACCGGGAAGTTCGAGCAATTCAAGATCCGGATTCCGGCCAAGCACCTTGCGCGGCTCTGTCACGATCTTCATCCCCTCTAACCCATAACGAAAATGACAGGGATCATGATAATAGACACGCAACTTCTTCCCGGATTCCTGATTCGCACGTCCTTGCGGCAGATGCCGGTCAAGAAAACAACTGAGTTCCACCAGACGCGCAACCAAAGTCTCAGCCCTAATCCGCCAGACCGAATCATCTTCAAACAACTCTCTATACCTGCGTAGATGCGCATAGCACGAGGCACAGGAAATCAAAACAGGCCCACTACTCTGTTCAAGTATGGTAATATTCTTCCGGGCACAGTTCTGTGCCTCCCGCTTATCTCCTGCGGAGAGGGCCGCCAATCCACAACAGGACAAACCGTCAGGGACATGCAAGGCATGACCGAGAGATGCAGCAACAAACTGACAGGAAGTGACAATTTCAGGAAAAAGATAGCGGCCTGTGCATCCGGGGAAAAAGGTCAGCATCTCTTTTTGTGGAGGGCCTGCAGAAACTACAGCATCCTGCTGAGCCGGCGCCTCTTCCACCTCCTGCTTAAACAGGGCCAGACGCAATCTGAGCCCACTCTCTTCCGGAAGATATCTCGACACGAAATCCGCCCCGGCCCGACCAAGCACCCGCAATGGCGCGAGGAGCTCAGGATGAGCAAGAGCCTTACGGGCCAGATACTTCTTGTAACCATGCGCCCCATATACGGCAGGAAAAGCTGAACGGGCTTGCACAACCTCCCGGCACACATCTATACCCCGCGGACAGACAGCGGAACAAGCACCGCAGAGCAGGCATTTGGAAAAAATATCTTCAAACGCCACTCCTTTGCCAGGCAGCTCCGGAATTTGGGTCAGATGAATCTTGCCCCGAGCGGTATGAGCCTCCTGACCAGTAATCCGATAAACCGGGCAGACTACGGAACAAGCCCCGCATTTAGCACAAGACGTCACGGTTAATAACTTGATGAGGTCGCCGCGAAGCCTGCAGGACTCCGAAAAGTCAAATTTACAACGGAGATGGCTAGATGGCTAAACAAAAAGGCCCGGTAATTATTCGACATCAACAAGAGCAACTCCCTGTTTTATTAAAAATTTTTATCGCGCAGAGACGCAGAGGCGCTGAGAAAAACCTTTTTGCCCTTCTCAGCGTCTCTGCGCCTCTGCGCGAGATCAAGCATCAATCTATCAACAAGGTGGGATGCAGTGCAACAAACTATTTGGACCTTTTGGCGCTGCCATCATTTTTCCCACAGCAGATAGGCCTTGATAAAGGGATCCAGGTTGCCATCAAGCACGGCATCAACATTGCCGATCTCCACATCAGTACGATGATCCTTGATCAAACGATAGGGCTGAAGGACATAGGAGCGAATCTGACTGCCCCAGGATATCCCCTTTTTATCTCCGTGCAGATCGTCCTTGGCCTCGGCCTGTTTTTCCTTTCCCAGTTCATAGAGACGGGAGGTCAGCATCTTCATGGCCGTGTCCTTATTCCGATGCTGGGAGCGCTCATTCTGACACTGCACCACAATACCGGTGGGCAGATGGGTAAGCCGGATGGCCGAATCGGTTTTATTGACATGCTGCCCACCGGAACCGCTGGCCCGGTAGGTATCGATACGCAGATCTTTATCCAGGATATCCACCTCAATAGTATCATCGAGTTCAGGCATGACCATGACCGAAGAAAAAGAGGTGTGACGCCGGCCACTGGCATCAAAAGGCGATATCCGCACCAGGCGATGGATTCCCACCTCTGAGCGCAGATAGCCATAGGCATTATGCCCCGTGACCATTATGGTCACACTCTTGACCCCGGCCTCATCACCGGCAAGGTAATCAAGAATATCCGTCTTGAAACCTTTCAACTCGGCCCAGCGCAGATACATACGCATAAGAATACTTACCCAATCCTGGGCCTCGGTGCCGCCAGCACCGGCATGAATATCCATGATCGCATTATTGGCATCATGTTCTCCGCTGAGCATGCACTCCACCTCAGCAATGCCGATACGTTCCTGTAAAGGGTCAATAGCTGCGGCTACCTCGTTCTCTATATCGGCGTCATTCTCCTCCATCGCCAGATCCAGCAGCATCTCCATCTCTTCCAGCTCTTCCCACTTACCTTCCCAGCCCTTGATGATATCCTGAAGCTGTCCATGCTCTTTCTGCACCTTCTTGGCACTGTCGGCATCGTTCCAGAAATTGGGGGCCAGGGTCTGTTGCTCTAGCCGTTCGAGTTCGTCTTTTTTGTGATCTAAGTCAAAGATGCTCCTTCAACGCCAGTAATCGTCCCTTCAGCTCCTGCAGCCTTTGTCTGGATATTGCGGCACCTGTTTCTGTTGACATGATAACTCCCTACAAAAAATAATATGAATGACTATGAGATACTTCTCACTCGAGGATTGCGAAGGGCAATCCAGATCAGAAGAAGAATCGTTATTCCCAGACAAAAAGATGAAAAAAGATACCCCCAACGTACAAACCAGGTCTCTCCCTCCATAAGGACAACCTCGGCACTCTCAGCCCAAGGTTCAAATAACGGCGAGGCAACCTGTACCCGGCCCAAAGGGTCAATAAATCCTGAAAAGCCGGTATTGGCCGCCCGCACCAGACTACGCCTGGTCTCCACTGATCGTAACACCGTCATGGCCAGGCTTTGATAGGGGGCGCTGGATCTTCCATACCAGGCATCATTGGTCAGATTCACCAGGACATTAGCCTTAGCGCTCACCCATTTTCTGGCAATCTCCGGAAAGATGGATTCAAAGCAGATTAATACCCCAATCCTGGCATTATGACAAGCAAGAGCCTGCTCAATCGCACCGGAACTGAAATCTCCCACTGCCTCTACCAGCGGAGCCAGAAATGGCAGCATTCTTTTCAGGGGCACATATTCACCAAAGGGCACCAAATGGCTTTTGGAATACCTGTTTGTGATCTGGCCATCACTATCAAAGAGGAGAGCGCTGTTATAATAGCGCGTCACCCCCTGCCCGCCACTATCGCTCTCTGCAGACTGTTCAAGCCACGGCGCCCCTGTGAGCAGTGAGGTATGGCCAGAGACCGCAAGATCACGTACCATTGGCAGTAACGGATGAGCCGCAACAGGATAAAACGGCAGGGCCGTCTCAGGCCATACCAAAAGCAAAGGGTGGTTGCGGTCAATAAGCCCTCGGCTCTGGGCTATGTAATTCGTCAGGGTTTCCTCCTGCAATCCAGGAGACCATTTCAGATCTTGCGCGATATTCCCCTGAACCACACCGATACGCATGCTTTCACTAACTGCCATTTGTCGTTCAACCTGCTGCCAGCGCAGGAATGAATACACGGCGACAGCGCTGCATACCAAAACAACAGGCACGACCAGGGAAAGCTGCCCTCTTCTTTGAACACCCAACATCAACAACATGGCCGCCAGGGTATTGATCAAAACCAGTACATACGTCAGACCGTAATGGCCCCACAGATCGGCCGTTTGAATGACCCACGGCACATGAGCCAAGGCATACCCTGGATCCATCCAGGGAAAACCGGTAAACAAAAAAGAACGGCACCAATCGAGTGCGACCCATGCCGCAGGAATAACCCACAGAACAAGCGGCAAAGGCAGCCTTACAATAAAGAGGCGGACGGCCATGGCAAAAAGCCCCATATACAGACTCATATAGAGGGCAAGAAGAACAAGGGCCGGAACGGACAGATAAGACGGCAGGCCGCCATAGCGGCCCAAAACTGTGGGAATCCAATAAAGCAGTACAAGAAAATGCAACAGACCGGTCAGCCCCCCGCAAGCACCCGCCTGCCGTACTGTTCCAGCACCGAAAACAGCCAGGAAAAATGGAATCAGAGCGACAAAGAGCAGAGGCCAGAAAGCACCACCACCAGGAAAGGCCAGCCAGAGCAGGCCCGCAGTCATACATGGCACCAACATCCTCATCGCAAAAGCAATGCCTGTATTCGTCAGCGTGTTGGAATCATCCCTCATCATTGGTCAGCCGAGTAATACGCACCACCTTGATGTGCCGCTTGCTCGCCGTCTGCACCAGAAAACGCAGCCCCCCCACATCCACCTGGTCTCCGGGCACAGCCAACCTGCCCAGAAGATGGACGACCAGTCCGCCCACTGATTCATATGGACCCTCCGGCATCTCCACACCAAAACGCTCCTCGACCTCTTCTATGTCCACCCTGGCCTGCACCAGAATGGCTTCCTGGCCGAGTTCCTGAATTTCATCATGATCGTCGACATCATGTTCATCATCAATCTCGCCAACGATTTCCTCCAGGACATCCTCAAGGGTGACAAGACCGCGAATAGAGCCAAACTCATCGGTCACCAGGGCCATATGGATCTTCCGTTTCTGGAATTCCACCAGCAGGTCAACAATCAGTTTTTTTTCATCAATGAAATAAGACGGATTTAATAGTTCTGAAAGCGGGACATCTTTTGACGCCGGTGAAAAGACCTTTAATAAATTCTTGACATGGAGAATGCCAACTATGTGGTCTAAAGTATCTTTATATACTGGAACCCGGGTAAAACCCTTCTCGATGAAGAGTTCCACCAGTTCGGCCAGAGAAGTAGGCTCATCCACCGCCACAATCTCTACAGCCGGAGTCATGATTTCACCAACCCTGGTATCTCGAAAATCAAAGATAGAGTTGATCATCCTCTCTTCCAGGCTGGTAATCAACCCCTGCTCTTCTCCTTCTTCAAGCAGTTCCTGAATCTCATGTTCCAAGGACTCTGTGGTGTCCGGGGTTCGTCCGGGCAACAAAGCAGCCAACCGCTTAAAGACACCTTTATATTCTACTGTTTCAGACTGCTCAGATATCTTTTCCTTATTCATTCTTTTCTATCGTCATTCTATTAATATTACTCTCTCGCCCAGCGCTTCTTAAATATTTCGATGAAAGATCAAAGAGAAAGAATCTTCTCATCAACTGTAATTATTACCACAACCTGCCATAACAACAAAAGGTTTAAAAAAGAAAATACATTTTTTCTTTTCTAATTGCTATGATATGACTATAGTAATGCCTGTTTATTCTTTTACAAAAATAAAAAATAGTAAAAGAGCATCAGGAAAGTTGGTATCATCCTCCCTGACTCTACCTGCGTCCATCCGCCTTTCTCTTGGACGTCAATTTAGACCTTATACTACGAAGATAATATGGCTAACAGTTTGCAAGGAAAGGTTCTCATCGCCAACCGGGGTGAGATCGCAATCCGCATCATGAATGCATGCACGGATCTGGGCCTGGAATATACGGTGGTCTATACCGACGCCGACAAGGACTCTGAACACGTCCGTCGCAACAGGACCAGTGGTGCCGATCAAAACGCATGGCGAATTACCAGCTACACTGAACCCAATGATATTTTTGCAGTTGCCGACCACACCCATTGTACGGCCATTCATCCGGGATATGGGTTTTTCTCTGAAGACTATCGTTTTGCCAGACGGGCAACACTCCGCGACCGCCCTCTAACTTTTATCGGTCCGAACTGGGAAGTCATTAAAAGTCTTGGTGATAAAATCAACACCAAACGGGTCGCCAACCAGCTGAAAATCCCCACCATTCCAGGCACCGACAGCCCCATCTACAACGAGATGGAGGCAGAAGAGATCGCTCAGCGACTCATGGATGACCAGCTGGCCCAGGATATCAAAGCGCCTTCCATCCTGGTCAAAGCAGCAGCAGGCGGCGGCGGCATGGGTATTGAAGAGGTTACGGAAATCGAGCAGTTCCGGCGCATCTACCGTCAGGTTCAGAATTATGCCAAACGTCAGTTTGGAGACGGCGGCGTTCTTATCGAACAATGCCTGCGCGACTACAACCATCTTGAGGTCCAGCTGGTCTGCTCCCGTCATGGCGAGCGGATCCACTTCGGCTCCAGAAACTGTACTATCCAGTCAACCGGCCGACAGAAACGGGTTGAGGCTGCGCCCGGCTTCCATAGATCCTGCTTCAGCTATGATTTCGACGAGCAGAAGGTCCTGGAACAGATCGTTGACTATTCGCTGAAACTGGCAGCCCATGTCCGCTATGACAACGTCGGCACCTGGGAATGGATTGTCAGCAGATCCGGACGCCCCTACCTGCTCGAGGTCAACACTAGAATTCAGGTGGAAAATGACGTCTCCGCCCGCATCAGTTATCATAACAATCAGCACCCTAATCTGATCCGTGAACAAATCAGACTGGGCCTGGGTGAGAAGATTGGCTACAAACAAAAAGCCATCGAATTTAAAGGCGCATCCATTGAACTGCGCATTGTCGCCGAAGACACCCGCCGCGGCTTTGCACCTTGGATCGGAACCATCACCGACTTCCATTTTCCCCAGCACGACTGGTCAACCGTTTACTCTCATGTCCCCTCTGACCGGGAATATCGAATTCCCAGCGATTTTGATCCTAACCTGGCCCTGGCCCTGGTGTGGGGAGAGTCGATGGAAGAGACCAAAAAAAAGGCACGACAGTTTCTGGACGAAACTGTCATTCGTGGCAAAGACTCAAAGGGTAATCCCATTATCACCAACCTGGAATACCTGAAAGACATCCTGGATCGTCTGCTGACCTTCTAAGCCGTCAATAAAAAATACATGAAAAACACTACTCGGCAGAAGCATTCATTTTGTGACTTAAAATCCCTGTAATTTTTCCTGCAGCGGTGCAATGAAAGATGTTTTATTTTTCTTAGCACTTCGCGAGAGATCAATCACCTGCAACCTGTAACAGCACTCTCTATGAACGCATTACTCAAGCAGCTCCATAAAATCGAAGAACGCATCAATTATCTGATTCAGCTCAAGGACTACTCCAACTGGGGGAACCTGGACGGATTTAAAGAGACTTGCGACAAGCTGAAACAAACGGTTTACGATCATAGCGAAGAACAATTCTCCAGCGAGATCAATAAACTGCACGAAGCCATCTGTTTTCTCGAAGAGCGGGCAGAAGAGCAGCTCACGCCTATGGAACGGGTACGGATCGTCCGCAGCATCCAGCGCTTCAGCCTCAAAGACATTCTGGAAAACGTCTACGAAGATTATACGGAACTGGGCGGGGAAGGTGATGCCAATATCGATCCAGCCATGGTCTGCGCCAAGGCCACCATCGTCAGACGTATCAAGAACAAGCCCTACACCGCCTCGGTTATGGTTATCGGCCAGGAGACAGGCCATGGCGAAGAATTTCGTAATGGTGGATCCTGCAAACCCGAGGGTAACGAAAAGGCCCTTCGCTATATGAAGGTCGCAGAGACCGAAGGCATCCCCATCCATTTCTACGTCTTCACCCCTGGTTCCTTTCCAGTGGAAGAGTATCCCGGCGCCGCTCAGCAGATTGCCCGCAACATCTACGCCATGACCAAACTGCGGGTCCCCATGGTGTCAATGATTTCCGAGGGTGGTTCAGGTGGGGCCGAGGCAATCGGACTTTCCGACTTTCGGATGATGTGCTCCCACGGTTACTATTCAGTCATTTCTCCGGAAGGGGCCGCCGCCATTGAAGGGAAAGTAAAAGAGGGCAGCAAGGTCCCGAAAGAACTCATTGAAGTCTGCGCCGAACGGCTCAAATTGACGGCAACAGACAATCTGGCCCTCGGCACCATCGATCACATTATCCAGGAACCGCCCCTTGGCGCCAGACGAGATGACTTCGCCTTTTTTGCCCAGCTTCGCGCCGAAGTCATGCGGGCCACCGACAAAGTGGTCTTGAGCACCAAAAGCTTCAGAGCCTTCCGTTCCTACGAGATAAAACGTAAAAAAGCCGAGACAGAGGCCCAGGAACTTCAGGTTGACGTCTCCTGGGATCTCAATCAGGATGAGATAAAACGTCTTCTTGCGGGCCGATCAAAAAAATATCGGGAAATGGCCGCCCAGGGTTTCGGTGGACTACCCACTCCCACGGAAAAATTCTTTCAACGACTTCAGGAGAATACCGAAAAAGTATATTATACCGTACGTTATGATATCCTGAAAAACCACCAGAAACAGGTTCAAAAAGTCTTCAAGGATGTCTCCGGTGAAGGAACGGTTATCCTCAAACGGGTAACATCACCCATTACTACCGCCATTGATTTTTTCTCCCAGCAAAAAGATAAAAAAACAATTCGTCCCCAGCTCAGTTCCTCAGAAGGGACTCCTGCTCCCAACAATATTCCCGATCCACTGGAACTGACAGACACCTATACCAGCCCGCTGGCCAATGTCGATCGCACTATCACCTGTCCCAACAGTGAGAAATACGGTTGCAAGGATCTTTGGGTACCTGACCTGTTCGGTGAATTCGCGGGGGTCTGCGAGACCTGCGGGCACCACTTCCCTCTGGAGTACAAATGGTATCTGAAAAATATCTTTGATCCCGACTCAATCCGGATCTTCAATGCCGATTTTACGGCTGGAAATCCTCTTGGCTACACAGGGTATGACGAGCGGTTACAATTATCAAAAAAGAAGACAGGACGGAATGCCGGCAACATGACCTTCCATGCTAAGATCATGGACATTCAAGTTGTGGTCAGTATGCTCTACTCCGATTTCAGAAATGGAACGGTGGGCTCCGCAGAAGGAGAAAAATTCATCCAGGCCTGCGCCATCGCCAAACGGAAAAAACGTCCTTTGATCTCCTACGTCCATACCACAGGCGGCATCCGTATCCAGGAAGGGACTCTAGGGGTCACCCAGATGCCCAAATGTACCATGGCGGTCCGTGAATATATCGATGCCGGCGGACTCTACATTGTCGTTTATGACAACAATTCCTATGCAGGGCCAGTTGCCAGTTTCCTAGGTTGCTCACCGTATCAGTTTGCCATTCGCTCAAGCCGTATTGGCTTTGCCGGTCACCGGGTCATTCGCGAAACAACAGGAATTGACATTGCACCGGATTATCATTCAGCCAGAAATGCCCTCAAACGCGGACACATTCAAGGGATATGGGACCGCAGGGAATTCAGACGTAATCTGTACAAATCCCTTATGACCATGGGTAGCCCCCACCTGTATTACCGCTAAAAAAATTCAAGTTTTTTGCCGAATGTGCCGATCTAGTATTAAGTGAAATAGATTCGGGTACAGCGTACATGATTCTCAATGGACTGAGGAGGTGCGTCATGGCAATCTGGAAATTTACGGTAAACGACAAGGACGTCTCTTACGGCACCCACAATCGCAGGCTTTTGACTCCAAGAGGCTGCAATGAACCTTTCAAAGACCGTTACTGGTGTCCTAAAAAGAAATGGTTTGTCACAGATGTCTGCCCCTTTATCAACAGAAGGGAATGTGACAACTTCACCCATATGAGTGGTGAAAAGCTTGCCAGTCTCTAGCAGAGTCATAAGACAAGATAAAGAGATATTCTTGCATTTTCCTCCCCTGAGCCTTGACGGAAGCACTCCCTTATGCTAGATAGTCTTTACTTTGTTGCAATATGGGCCGTTAGCTCAATTGGTAGAGCAACTGACTCTTAATCAGTAGGTCCCCGGTTCGATCCCGGGACGGCCCACCAGTAATAAAATCAAGCACCTAACTCGCTCTGAGTCAGGTGCTTTTTTATTTTGCTCGCAGTTATATACAAATCCATCCTGTTTCCAGCGCATGGTCGCCAAACTCTCTTCCTGGAAAATATGTTATCAGGTCAGACATTCCTAACCGAGCAGCCACCGGACACAGACCGCCACGGCCACTATGCCAATAAAAGTTACAGCCCAGCCTTTCCAGTTATTCGGCGTCCATCCGTATCCGATTTTTTTCTTCCTAAACCAAGCTGGTTGATCCATCATTTTCTCCTATGGGCTTACCCTTAAAAAAAATATCCAATCTTTTTTAACGATATCACATAGAATCAACGAAAGGAAGAAACGCTCCGGCTACCATTTAATGACAAATTCCTCTTCTCCATATACCGGTTTCACGTCCCGGTTCTCCACTCGCACCACACTGGATCCAGTCGAGCCTCGGGGAAGCCAGTCAAGCATCCGCCCCACCGCTTCCTGATCTCCCTGAAATTCCGTCTCCACTGTCCCATCAGCCAGATTTCTGACCCAACCGCTCAATCCAAAATTCTTTGCCTGCTCCCAAGTCGTCTGCCGGAAAAAAACTCCCTGCACCCGTCCATGAACTACAGCATGAATACGTTTCACCCGCTCACTCATCTGCACCCCCTCTCTTTTTCCCACGGAAAAATGAGAAATAGATTCCTACCACACAAAAAAGCACAAAGAGAAGGAGACAAAAATGCATACTTTGCAGAAAAAGCTGCAGATTATTCGGTCCTATCTCTTTTTTACCCACAAAGATCACGAGAAATATTGTCGCAACAGACATGGAGATCATCTGTCCCAAAAGACGCATGACAGCTACTGTTCCAGAGGCAAGACCCAGGTATTTCCTCTCCACCGACCCCATAATAGCACTCATATTGGGAGAAGAAAAAAGGGCGAAACCAAAACCGAGGACGAGCAGGACAACCACGATAAGCCAGAGAGGAGTGGCTCGGGAGAGAGTTGCCAGAACGGAGAGGCCAACTGCAGTAATCGCCATTCCTGCCGATGCCAGAATCCTTGGTTCCTTGCTGTCGGAGAGTTTTCCTGCCCAGGGAGAAAACAGGGCCATGATTACTGGCTGGGCCATGAGCACAGCACCGGCGACATGTGGAGCCATCCCTTTCACATATTGCAGATAGAGACTGACCTGGAAGGTAACAGCAAAAGTTGCAGCATAGTTGATAAGTGCTGCCATACTGGAAAAAAGAAAAGTTCTGTTTTTGCGAAAAATCCGTACATCAAAGACCGGAAACGCTACTCTCGACTGGTGAAAGAAAAAGCTAACCATAAGGATGATTCCTATGACCAGCAGCAGTGATGCCAGGACGGTCGGCATTCTGATCGCCCCATAGACCAGACAGAACACGGAGGTGCAGTAAAAGAGAGTCCCGACCAGATCAAACCGCTCCCCCCTTGCCTCAGCCCAATCACCTTCAAGGTGACGCAGGGCAATATACAACACACCAGTGCCGAGGAGGAACATACTGCCAAAGAGGAAACGCCAACCAAGATAGTGGGTCATAAAACCACCGACAAAAGGTCCGGTGGCCAGACCGACATAAACAGCCGAAACCAGGATTCCGAGAGCCCTTCCTCTTCGCTGGGGGGCAACCACAGAGGTAAGAATGGCTATGGCAGTGGTTACAAACATGGCTGCCCCCATCCCTTGAACAGCCCTCAGGGTCAGAAGCCAGCCGACATTGGGGACAAAGGCGGCAAGCGTTGAGGCCACTGTATAGAGGACAACACCAGCGAGAAAGATCTTCTTGCGTCCGTAGATGTCACCGAACCTGCCTGCAGGCACCAGGAGGATAGCCATGGCCAGCAGATAGGAGGTAGGAATCCAGCCTAAGGTTACCGCATCTACGCTAAACTCACGCTGGATAGCAGGCAGGGCAATATTGACAGAGGATATCATAAAGGGCACCATGAATGAGGTCAGCGTTGTGACAAAAAGTGCTGACCTTTCCTGCTGCTGTTCAGATTGCATAACCACCCATCCACAGAAGGTAACATGTTTTCAATACATTATGGAGACACCGAAAAGCTGACAATAACTTCGTCAGTAGAGTAAGTGAATCAGCCTTTCTTGTCAATTCCCGGAAAGTACCTTGCATGTCGCGGCCTGTTTTGATACATTTTTTTACTTATGTTTTTTGTTCCAGAAGTTTCCTCGTCCGCTTGTATTCTCTCACAAACATGCGCTTTTATCTTTACCAATTTAGATATTCGATATCTCTGCTTACGGCATTGTTCCTCCTGTTATCAACCCTTGCTGCAGCAGAAGATTCGCTTCCCTTTCAAGGAAAACTCTCTCTGCTTGAGGCCGTCCGTCATACTATCGCTCATGAAAGCAATATCAAGATAGAAGAGAGTCAGGTCGAGATCACCCTCGGTGCTCTGCAGATCGCCACGGGTCAATTTGATCTTACTCTGGGGGCTAAACTGAAAGGCGAAGAAGAGGACACCCCTTTTTCCGTACTGGATGCCATAGCCCTCGGTAACGCCCACCAACAGACTCGTACCTACTCCCTGACCCCAAACATATCCAAGACCTTCCGCTACGGTACCAGTATCGACACCAGTATTGGAGTTGCACGCAGTAGCAACAAATATCCAATTGGAACGCCAGATACGGATAACGGGGTAATTTCCTTTTCCCTGACCCAGCCATTGCTGAAAGGACGTGGACTTGATGCCACTGGCGCTAATGAGGCATCGCAAAGGGAAATATATGGGGCTGAGCAATATACCTTGCGGCAGACAGTCTCACAAAAAATTTATACGACTGTAACTGCATACTGGAACTATCGTGGGGGTCAGGAAAAAACCGTTTCTACAACCGACATCAATTACAACCCTATAATTAAAGCGACATAAAGCCCGATCACGGCACACGCTATAACTATATAGAGAACCTCCCTGAGTACTGCCAAGGCATATATCTTTCATGACTGACACCCGACGATACGCATTGAATAAAAAAAGAAGAGCAATTTTCACACTATTGCTATCAGCCGTTACGCTGGTAATCTTTTTACTCTTTTTAAGCGGTTGTGGGACCAAGAAAAAAGTCCCTGCAGAAGCCGTTACGCTTGATGCGGGCCAACAGAGAATAGTGGATTGGCATGTCCTGATAAAAGAACAGCGCGATGCGCCTGAAATGGAAAAACTGAAATCAGTTAATGATTTCTTCAACCGACTTGAGTTTGTGGATGATCTGGACCACTGGGGGAAAGATGACTACTGGGCCACACCCCAGGAAATGCTCGTTAGTAACGGAGGGGACTGCGAGGATTTTGCGACAGCCAAATATTTCACGTTACGCCAGCTTGCTATCCCGGATGAAAAATTGCGCCTTGTATATGTAAAATCCCTGGAGCTGAAACAGCCGCACATGGTCTTAAGTTATTATGCCGAGCCAACTTCTGATCCCCTTATTATGGACAACTTGGTGAGTGCGATCCTCTTTGCCTCTCAACGAACGGACCTTATCCCCGTCTACAGTTTTAACGCTCAGGGATTATGGCTGACCAAAAAAGAAAGATCGGAGCGGTTGGGAGGAGCAGAGCGCTTGAGCCTATGGCAGGCATTGCAATCCCGATTCAACCAGGAAATCCTTGCCGCCCCCCTGTCACAATAAACAGCGTTTTGAACCGTTACGTTTGCAATCAATAACAATTGGTTAAAACGAGATGAGGGTTGCCGATTCTGCTAGTTGTACCACCAACAAGCAAAATCGGTAACCCTCATATTTACAAACTCATTATCACATTAGCTCTGGATTAATTCAAATTATCCTCTATCCTGGATGCCTGTGAATAATAATTAAATCTTCTGTTGCCTCAAACTTGAAGACGAGGGCGGTTCGCCTGCTGTCGCCGCTTCTGCTCAAGTCGTTTTGTCTCGGTAAGGGACAGCTCATTTTTCTCCATCTTTTGACTTGTCTCCCACCCTTCTCCAAGAAGGTCAGACAGTTGGAAGAAACAGTACCAATCGTCTCTTTTGGCCTGCAGATTTTCTCTGTTGTAGATTCCTTTTCCAAAACGTTCCACAGTTGTGGACAACAGATGGAAGGCCCCGATAATTCCTACAGTCGATGCAAATATTGTCAATGGTTCCATAATCATAACTCCTTTATATTTAAAAATTATAAACGTGAACAGCGGAGATCAACAACTGGGACATGTGAATGTTTCCGGTTTGCTCTCACTGTTGCTTCATCTGGTTTACTTAACACATAACGAATACCTGCATCAGCAGCACTCACCCGGGCAATAGCCTCTTGGGGATCGCTGACGTCCATCACATGCTCAACTTTGATCCCGCAGTCCATCGCCTGCATGGTAAATTTCGCTGCATTCATCCTGGCCATCTCCATAAAACGATCCACTTCTCTTGTCCTTCTGTCCCCTGTAAACTGTAATGGTTTAGCCGTGACATCAAGGGCGATAATTTCACAGTCAAG
>JAQVER010000154.1 GCA_028697885.1 Desulfocapsaceae bacterium | reverse complement strand
CCCGCAGATAGCCCTTGAGGTCAAAGGTCAAAACCTTCTGGGCAAGGAACTGGTCGTATCCCCAGATCGCACCAACAACGATCAGAATCGTGATGACGATTATTTCCAGATAGCCAGGAGTTGTTTTTGGTGTTTCTGCAGAGTTACTGTCCGACATGTGTTCACGCTCTTTCATTTTTTTTTGTCATGACGATCAACCGCGTGTGTACGCACGCGCGCGCTTTTTTTATTTTTTATATTTAAATATATAGATTACCGGTCTGTGAGACCGGTAATCGGGGGTAATACCGGTCCCATAGACCGCTATCGGATACATTGCCGGTCGCACAGACCACTATCCTGATACCGGTACCACAGACCGGTGTTGCCATAATACCGGTCCCATAGACCGCTATCATAAAAATTCCCGGTCTCACAGACCGGTATTATGAATCCGGTCTCTATGAGCGGTGTACATATAACACCGACCATTATGACCGCTATAAGGAAACCCCGGTCAATATGACCGAGATTGAGACTGCTATTGTGGTTCATTTTCTGAAGATTCTGCCATTCTTTGCCGCAAAAATTCTCTCGTTTTCGGGTCATTTATTTTTTCAAGATGGTAATCAATGTTATTCTGTGTGTTCTCACCTCCCTGATTGATTTGGATGTTCATGTTTATGGTGTCAATATGCACAATCTGACCGCATGACTTGCCGGTCATAAGAAAGTTTTTAAGCTCTGCCCTGGCAGCATTGATACAATTTGGAATATAATCCCATGTGGCTATAGCTACCGGACGTCCGGTAGTATCAGACATCTCGATTTTTTCACGTAAGGTATAGATATTGTTTCGTCCGATCTTTTGTTTTGAGATGTATCCATGCTCCTCCAGGATCTCCAGAGATCGACGCACCTGCTTGTCAGAAATTCCGCTTTTTTTACAAATGAACTCCAGGGATGGAAAGGCCTGACCTGTATTGAAATCGGTGTATCCCTTGATCACGATATAGACAGTCAAGGCATACGCACCTATCTTGGCGATATCTCCGTTAACAATCATAGCTCTGAATATGTGAAACCAAGTTGTCTCTGCTTTGAAAATTTCTTCATGGCCTGACTTGCTGCCTTTTTTAAACTTCTGGTCACTCATTATTTTTCCCTGATCTTGGTTGTCAAAACAGTTAGACTTGGGCTTTTGGCTTCCTGATTAACTGTTTCCAAGAGGGTAACGATGCCCACATCGCCTTGAAGCTGAAAAACTTCATCGCCTCTGGCATAGATCAGGGTGGGGACTTCGGCAATCTCGTACTGTCTAAAGAGGGCCGGTTTGATCGTAATGGGAACTTTGAGCTTGTCACATCGTGCTTCTGGTTTATCCTCGCAGGTGGTATCTTTTTTGAGAACCTTGCTCCACCATTTTATCCTCTCTTTTTTGTGCTTTTTATCCCTGCCGCCTACCATTCCCATCATGACGGGCACGATCTCCGGCACTCCATCGAGGTAGGCCATGTACCCCTGAAAAGACGATTCAGGTATGGAACTCGACAGGAAAAGATAAATCTTTTCAGAATCAGCAAGGATGCCTTTCTCCTGCTCCATTTTCTCTTTCTTGGCACTTGGTATAAGAAGGTCTGCCTGTCCTTGTTCGTAACATTTCACCTTGTCCTGAAATTCCTGGGAACGATAAACGGCATTCGTCTCTTCAGCGGCCTTTTTCCCTGCTACGCTATACTTGTTTTCAGGGATGGTTATGGTCTTGGCCAGTTCTCTGGCCGTATCCATTGCTTTTCTGATTGCTTTATCGTCAATTGCAGCCTGTTCCCTGGCCTTTTCCAAAAGAGCTGGTGGCAAAGCAGGGACAGTCTTATCAGAACAAGCGCTTTCAGTGCCTTGCAGCGATAAGGGCGATAAACCGACAACTAATCCGGTCAGCATGATGATAGAAATTTGTCTTCGCATATCATTCGCAGCAAGTGCAACAGAGTACCTTTCTGAATACCACCCAGAGAAATTCATCATTTGAGCCCTTCATCCCTTGATATGGCGGATTAAGGCCGGAATCATAAAACTTGGATGCTGTGCCGATGAGATAGGTGGCCCGAAGATCGGGCCTGGCCGTGTGCATCTTGTAATGGTCCTTTCTCCAGATCGGCGTGTACTCGCAGCCACAAATAGGAGACGGGTCGCAGAGCATGAATAGACGATTCAGCTTGAAGATCAGCCGTGCCGCTACCGTGTTACTGGCCTGAACGATATTGTCGTTGTCCACATGGCCGCTTACGGGATAGGTTGACCCGCTGCTCCCAAGACACCAGGGCATCCAACCAAATGACAAACCCAGATTGGTATAAGCCGCATCTGTCATGCAAAGCATTTGCATGTTTTTATTGGCGAATAATGCAGCTTCTGGAGTGATAGTGACTGCAAGCTCATCGTCCTGCCACATTGAATCAAATTCAGTCCACCAACCTCCAACATCGCTATTCTCACAAGGGTTTCCATCCAGCATCGAAAAAATAAACGCATGTGCCTGGAAGAAGGTTGACTCATCGGCAATAGATATAGCATCCGAAGACTTGTTCTTTCCGCCTAATACGTCATCAATTGAACCCTCGGCGTCTCCACCAGACCCCGTAAACGGAGAATAATTGGCTACTGTTACCGTATCTATGAATAATGACGGATCCCAATATTCGTAAATCTCACCTTCCTCGTAAAAAATTGGTGGAGGTCTGGGGCAGATACAAATCCCTAAAAACTTAAAGTCCATATCATCCCAGTTTATATCCGTACCCGGGTTCCATGAATCGCCTGATTTAAGGACACCAGCAAGGGCTGGAGACGCAGAAAACAAGAGCACTAAGGCCAGCAAGTATTTATTCATCAATCCTCACCTCCTGCACCATCATCTTTTTTCCATTCTGGGTAATCACGCAAGGAGCAGCGGTGAGTTGCAGCCGATCAGCTATGGTTTTGGTCAGATAAAAGACTGGCCGGTCTAATTGCTTTATCAAGGGAGCGGCAAATCCTGCGGAAATCAGCAATTTGATTTGACGATTCTTGTAATAGGGTGACTTCTCAAACCATTCCACTTGCTTTGCGTCCTCACTGTTGATGACCACCAATCCATCGGGTAGAGAGACATAATCCAAAGGATTCCAGGTAAGCCCACGCGGGTACATGATCTCCCCATTTTCACCAGGGATGTCGTGATCTAAGGTGTAGGTCATATCAACGAAAAAGGTCCGGGCTCTCTTGGCTGCAGGCAGGGCATAGATGTCTTTTGCCTGGTAGTTCTGCCTATGCTCCTCCATGACCTTTGCCAGCTTTTCATAGTCAATGCCGGCCTTGATCTCTGCAATCAGGTCCGGCTCCACTATGGGATAGGTAGTCCCGATGGTGCCAAGATTTATTGCGTAGGCAGGAGAGGCCAGCAGAAGGCCACAAATGAGAATGAGAATAAAAAAATTACAGTTGACCATCTTTCCGTAACTCGACCATTTCCAGGATGGCCTCATGATAGGTCATGCCGGACTTAACTCGCTCTTCGATCATAGCGATTTCAGAAGCCTTGGAGGTGTAGATAAAATAGGCGTAATCGTTGACTATCAAACGAGCCGGGCCAATTCCAAAGGGAGTGTCAAAGAAGATTTCTGAGTAATACGGAGGGTTGGACTTGATGCTTTTTAAGAGCTTCATGGAAAACTCATCGTAATCAATCAACTTCAGGTCTTTTGCCTTATCAAAAGCAGGAGATTCCAAAAAGATTTTGAAGGCCGAGTTGTCTTTGATTACAGTCCCAACTTCACCAAACAAATCAAGATCAAGAATAGATTGGGTGATAATCATAAAACTACCTGAGTATTTTCTGGCCCTGCGGTAGCCCTCATTTACAACTGGAGCCAGCATTGAGGACTTATCCAGAAACTGCCATGCTTCATCAAAAATAATCAGCCGATGCCGTGAGCGGTCTGAAAGGTAAAGGTCTTGAGTCACGGCATTGATAATGAGCATGGTGACAACCTTGTATAGATCAGGTTTTACCTTCAGGTTTTCCAGCTCAAGGACAACAAACTCATCATTGCGAATATCAAAGGTGCTGGGGCCGCAAAAGAATTTTCCGTAAAAGCCATATGATGTGTAATTCATCAAGAGAAAGCCTAGTTTCCTGGCTTTCGCAATCAGGTCTTTGTTGGAATCAGATCCTTTATGTTGATTCATGTCAGGGCCATTGGGAAATAATTTCATAAATTCCATGACCGTATTTGCATCAGCATCCTGTCCTTTTTGATGCCATGCCCAATTTACCGCCCAGTAAAATAAATTTATTTCCTCTACATCATCGCATCCTGTTTTCGCATTGGCGTAGGCCATTTGCGCGAATACGGTTGCAATCGCAGCTAATTCTTCCTCCGGCTC
>JAQVER010000153.1 GCA_028697885.1 Desulfocapsaceae bacterium | reverse complement strand
CGAGCCAATTTAGATTTAATGGCACCGCTGGCCACCTTGATTTTTATCTCGTCTATCTGCTCGTCTTTCAAGACCCGCATTCTTCCGATCTTGACTCCTTTCTTTTGAGCTTGAGCAATTCCTTCCCTTTGTCGTTCTTTAATCAGATTCCGCTCAAATTCTGCAAAGGCACCCATCATTTGCAACATGAGCTTGTTCATTGGGTTTTCAATGTTTCCAGTGAATGTCAAATTCTCTTTATGAAAGACAACAGAGACACCCTTGCCGTTCAGGTCGCTGACGATGGTTTGCAGATCAATCAGGTTTCGGGCCAGGCGATCTATTGAATGGACATGAAGCTCGTCACCCTCACGGAGATACTCAAGGCAATCTTTCAGGACTGGCCGATTGGTATCTTTGGCACTGGCCTTTTCCTCAAAGATTTTATCAAGAGAAATGTCTAATAATTGCCGGTCGGTATTCTGACTGAAAGAAGAAACTCTGATATATCCAACGCAATGACCTTTCATATTACCTCACAAAAGTTCTCTAAAGAGAAATAATTTATTTCTACTTAGAACCAAAAACTGCAACGAAACCTCTAGACTTATCTTTACACAGTGTAAAAGAATCAAAAAAATAACTTTATTTTACACATTATCCTTAATGTTTTTGAGTGTAAAGAAAGGTGTACTTTTCTTTACACCTTCAATACTTCAATTTTATTTATGTGCATCAAAATAGTACCGGAAAACTTCTTCAGCGAAGAATGATTTATTGCCCCTGCAGTTATCGTTGATCGCTTGGATAATATTCTCCGGTAAATAGAAAAGACATTGTTTCTTAATAACCCTGTTTTTGGGCCGCCCTACTTTCTTGCCTTTTTCAATCTCAGCCCTTCCACCAGCAATTATCTCTTCTATGTCTGGAGTTAGTGTTTTCTTGGAAGTTTTTATCATTTTTTAATACTTTATAATAATTTTTAATTTCATTTATTAGCTGGTTGTCTGCAATAACTCTTGGTAAAAGTTCTTCATGTCTTCTGCTGCTTTCCCAGACGGTTCATATTCTGACACTCCCAATCCATTGCTGATGGACGCCTTGTAAGCCACTCTGTTATGTAATTGTCCATGTAGGAGCGGAATAATTTCCTGATAGGTTTTCAATGCTTCCCTGGCCTCGTGGCAGACAGTAGTATTCGGCCTGACCATGTTTAATACCAACCGACCAGACATATCATTAAAAGGTTGTATTTCCTTAAACGCCTTGATCGCATCCTCGGCAGCCCATATATCAAATTGAGATGGCAGAACCGGTAACAAAAAAAAATTACAGGCGGCTACAGCAGAACGAAATACCGCATTGTCCCGCCCGCCGGCATCAATGATTATCCAGTCGAAGGCCGTTGAGATTTCCTTGATATCTTTGTGTAGTTTGTCACTGACAAGAGTAATGGCTTTAATGTCATCTATTTCCCTTTCAGCCCTGAATGCCATTGATGATCCTTGTGGGTCAGTATCCACCAAAAGAACCTTCTTACCGTCTCTGGTAGCTTCTACGGCAAGATTGACTGCAATGGTGGTTTTTCCAACACCGCCCTTAGTGTTACCAACTGTGATAATCATACTGCCTCCTTAATAATTTTATTTATTTTATAACATTTTTTAATATTAAATAATATATAAAATTAGTTTTTAATAATAAAAAATACATAAGCTATTTTCTGCCCTGAAATACACCTTGATACTTATACTTGTCTGACATATACTATGGTATATACCATCAAAGGAGGAACAACTATGAGTCAAGTAGCTAAAATATTCACCAATGGCCGTAGCCAGGCGGTACGCTTACCGGCTGCTTATCGTTTTAAGACCAAGGAAGTCTTTATTCATCAGGATATGGAAACAGGTGATATAATTTTGTCAAGCAGACCGGATGATTGGGATGATTTCTTCAAAGCGCTCAAGACCGCCGATGTGCCAAACAACTTCCTGGATGAAAATGATCGCAACCAAGGAACACAGAATCGTGATCCCTTCGAGGGGTATGACGAATGATACGGTACATGCTGGACACCAACACAGTCAGTCATCTTCTTAAAGGGCATCCGGCTGTTGCCAGACGGTTGATAGCTGTGCCAATGACATCTCTGTGTATCTCAGCTATCACCGAAGGTGAATTGCTTTTTGGTTTGGCAAAACGTCCGGCAGCTAAACAACTTCATGTTGCCGTACGGGAATTCCTCAAGCGCGTTGATGTGCTACCATGGGACAGCGTTGCTGCAGAACATTACGGGATTGTACGAGCCAATATGGCGAGTCAAGGAAAGGTGCTATCGCCACTTGACTTGTTAATAGCCACTCACGCATTAAGCGTGGACGCAGTTTTGGTTACAAACGACCAAGCCATCAGCCAAATGCCTAATCTTCACCTTGAAGACTGGACAAATTGAATAAAAAAAGCCGTCCCCCGAAGGAGACGGCTGTGATTGAATTGTTATGCGGCAACCGCCATGGTTTTTAACTCTGCCATTCGTTCGGTCAAAACCCAAAGAGCTTGATTCAGCTTGATATTGCGATCAAGGGCTTTTACTGCACGGGTAGTAACTTTACGAGGGCCATTCTCTCCATTGACTTTACCTTTGATTCCGCCTTTGATTATATTCTCCTGAACTCGATTAAATATTGTCCATAGACTATTATTTCCATCATCAAAACGGCGTTGTGTCAATAACCGTTCAGGAGAGATGGGAGCATTTCCCAAATCATCATATATCAGCTTGTGAGCGGATTCAGCATAAATGATCTGCTCATCATATCCCAAACTGATACCCTTTAAGTAATCCATCTGATCATTGATGACAGTTGCGTATGCTGTGATCTTATCAGCCGATTCAACAAAATCATTCTCGTTAAACCCGACATGGCGATGGGTGAAGTTGGCAAAATCCGATGAGACCATCAAACCATTGCCGCATACCAACCGCCAGACTGAAGCGATCAGCTTGAAAGAACTGCCAAGATCGTGAGAATTATAGAGAACCAGATCGATCCGCTCATCCTTCGGCTTCATTTCAAAGTTTTCATTCCTGGTGAAACGAATGCAATGCTTCTGAAATCCTTCCTTATCCAAGATACGGGTGCCGCTTTGCTCAGCTTTGATCGGAAACCAGCCGGCATCACGCAACAGGTCAACTGCTTTCAATGTTGGAACAAAGGTGTAACGACTTGAAACCTTGTCAACAGGTTCAGTGGCGCCTGCAGCAGAAGCGTACTTAACGATAAGGTCATTGCTCATAAAAGTTGGTGCGGTCATGGTCGTGTCTCCAAATTGAGATTAAAAAAATTAGGGACAAGACCCCCGCCAGGGAGGTTTTGTCCCTGATGGGTTGATATGATTTAGTCGGTGTGCTTAGTCAGGGTCGTTTCAGCCAGCAAATATGCCAGTAAAAATCTGAAAGAATCCTACCAAACAAAGGATGTAAAAGAAGTTTGCTATCATGTCCTTGCTCCTTATGAGATAAAAAAGGGCAAGACACTCCCGACAGGGGATGTTTTGCCCCTGGTGGGTTGATGGTTTATAGTTGTATTAGGTTATGCCTCCCAACTGGCTTCACATTTTTCACAAATGTATATCCAGCCATATTCCCCCAGTTTCTGGGCTTCAATCATCTCGCCACAGTCAAGGCACTTTTCAGATGGAGGTTGTTCCTTGTCAAATTTTCTTGAAAAAATATTCATATCCTACCTCCGAAGACCAAGAGGAGCACAAGACCCACCGCCCACCGACCGATGCAGACTGACATTATTACCATCAGTCATACCTTGCTGGTAGGCGTTGCCATCAACACGACTGGCTCTTGACATTATTGTTTTTATGCGCGGGAAAAGCCGATTAACTCGCTGGTCAACTGCTTTGTCCTTGATTATCATCAGTGCGGTGCCGGTCATCCCAAAGGAATTACGGCTATCAGTCGGGGCAGTGTTCTGCTTCAGACGTTCTAACCGCTGGCTGATTGTTTTGATCATTCCCAGGCGATAGCTGTTATGCAGGGATTTACCATGAGTTCTGGTAAAGTCCTTTGCGCAGTTCACATAAGCCTGGCTCATTCGTTTGATGGTTGAGCGCAGTCGTTCAAACAGATCGGTGATGATTATCAAATCTGTCTGGCCGGCCACGAAAGTGAAACTCCAACCATTGCTGTTTCTGGTACGGATTGCTCGGCCATTGAAGGTTTTGGCGATGGAGCTTCCCAGGGAGATTTCCCATGTCTGGGAAGTCTTGGTCAGTCCATAGACTTCTGCAGAACCTACATGAGCTCCACTTCCGTCAAGAGCCACATCAGCAACGGACAGGTTGTGTTCACGCATCAGTTCCTCAGCCTTCTTCATGGCAAGGGCAGCTTCGTTTTCGTTATCACTTGCAGACAGAGAAA
>JAQVER010000152.1 GCA_028697885.1 Desulfocapsaceae bacterium | reverse complement strand
CGTTCTTCAATGCTTTCAAGATGGCCTTTCCGATCTGCTGAAAAGTATATGGTTTTTTAATAAAGTTGCTTGCCCCCAGGGCCAGCGTCTTTTTCACCTCTTCCGTTTCAGAAAATCCGGAGGCGATAACTGCCTTCTGGCCGGGATGGATATTGATAATATGTTCATACGTCTGGCGGCCATTCATTCCCGGATCCATGATCATGTCGAGGAGAATAAGATCAACCGTATGGGTTTTTAAATACTCAAGAGCCTGTTCGCCTGAATCAACGATGCCAACTTTATAGTCAAGGGCTGTAAGGTAGCTGCTACTGATTTCCCGTTGTTGTTTTTCGTCATCGATCACCAGGATCTGCTCGCCGTTTCCTCGCAGTTCGTTTATGTCTGCAATTTGTTCCCTTTGTTCGACATTCTCTCTGGTTGCAGGCAGGTACAGAGTGAAAACAGTCCCCTGGTCTGAACTGTCAACATTGATGGCGCCGCCATGGTCCTGCACACTGCTCCAGACAACGGAGAGTCCTAAACCTGTACCGCTCTTCCCCATCACCTTTTTCGTATAAAAAGGTTCAAAAATGCGTTCCAAATCATTTTCAGAGATTCCCGAACCATTATCCTTTACGCTGAGAAGAACATACTCACCCATCTTCAGGTACTGGTTCTGGGCTATCGGTCTGTCTACATAGCAATTGATCGTGGAGATAATAATTGTGCCGCTTCCATCGATGGCTTCAGCGGCATTAAGCACCAGATTCATTATCGATTTTTTGATATGAATGGTTGAACAGCTGATATTTAGAAGCGTTGGCTCCAGTTCACTGATCAGGTGCACCCCCGGGTAGAGAGACCTGATCCTTAAATATTCTGGTGAAACAAAAAAATCGGTGATCAGAGTATTGAGATTGACAATTTCTCTGGTTGCGGCAATGCCGCGGGCAACCGTTAAAAGGTCAGCTACAACCTCGGCGGCCTGCTTCCCGGATTCACGAATAGCCTCAACGTGTTTTCGAAGTGGGCTGTCCGGGGTAAGCTGCATGAGTAACAATTCCGGATAACTGACTATGCCGGAGAGAATATTGTTAAGGTCGTGGGCCACTCCCCCGGCGAGCAAACCGATCGCCTTCATTTTCTGGGCCTGAGCCAGTTTTTCCTCGAGCAGCCTCTTCTCTTCTTCTGCCTTCTCTTGCTCGGTAAGATCTTGAAAAGAGAGCAACCACCAGGTGCCGACTAAACTGCTTCCCATTACAATCGATCGAATGCTTCCATCTGTACAGGTCACCCTGGCGGAAAATTCTTCCAGTGGTTTCCCCGACTTCAGAGAATCTGCGGTCGCGTCCCGCCACTTAAGGGAAAGCATTTCCAGAGAATCATCAACAGGACAGGTAAGTTCCCACCAATGGGCCATGTCGGGAAGTGCCTCTTGAGAATAGCCGAAGAGATCAATGAATTTCCGATTGAGGAGATGAATATGATCATTACGGTCAGTGATGGCAAGCGGGATATGAGCGGCGTCAAAGACCTGGTGGAAACGTCGTTCACTTTCCTCAAGCGACAGCCAGGCCTGGTGTCTTTCAGCTGCCATTCTATTTGCAGCAATTGCCAGGGAATGGAATTCGCTGAAGGCAATCTTTTCCTCAACAATGGGGAAGGCCTTATCCGCCGACTGGTTGAAAAAACTTGAGAACGCATCAAGATTACACTTAATTTTACGGGAAAGGTAGAAGACCAGAATTGCCGAAAAGAGAAAAAAGAAAAGAAGAGTTAAGAGACTCTTCACCACAAAATCCTTGACCGATTTGGTCAAGGCCTGCTGTTTGGCAAGAATGATCTTTTCTATAGCATCCACATAGACACCGGTCCCGACATACCATTGCCAATCCGTAATGGCCGCCGCGTAGCTGATTTTTGGTGCCATCCGTTTATTCTCAAGTTTCGGCATGACATAATTCACGAACCCTCCGCCGGCCTTTGCCTTGGCAATCAATTCCTGGACGATCTTCAACCCTTTTGCGTCGGTGATATCGATCATATTTTTACCCTTGGAAGGGCCGGATAAAGTCAGGCCGTCCCAGCGACCAATGAAGATATAACCATCGGTACCGTAACGGATAGTTTCAACCCGCTGGAGGATCTCCTGCTGGATCTCCTTTTCCTCATCAAGAAGATACTTGCCGTTGCCAATCACCCAATCAAAGGGGGCAAAATATTTCACATAAGAGATCTTGCGGAGGTGAACATCGGGAGATTCGGGTTTGCTCCAATTGTAGGAACAAAAGCCCTCACCTGGTTGCGACTTGGCCATAGCAATAAAATCCTGCATGAACAAGGTTCCTTGATCATCTTTGAGGTTGATGAGGTTCTGTCCTTCATGATCGGGACGATTACGGTTAATGATTCCAGTACCTTGCATATCGAGAGCGAAATAATAACCCCGGCCATCATCCCAAGAAGCAGAATAGAGGGCATCGTGGACCATCTGTTTTATCTCGGCAAGGGGTTTGCTTTGCCTGTTGTGTTCATAAATGTAGAGCGCTGTTTGATAGGCCTCCTCGGTGCGAGATTTCACCGAGGCCCGTAACTGAGTATCAGTCAAAGATTTTTTTTGCTGAATATAGGCAATGGCATGATCAACCTGGCCCTTGATAGCATCCTTCTGCTCAGCGATATATTCATCCCGTATTGTAGTATATTGTCCCTGCGTTTCTTTGACCTTTTCATAGATCCACAAAGAGCCAAAAGCGACAATTAGCAGAACAGAAAGACCAATCATGCTGAGGCGGATGATTTGGATGAGGCTTTTTGGTTTATGCATGGAGCTTGAAGACGCAGACAGAGGGAAATTGTATCAGAAGTGCCTCACCTTGACCCGACCAAGGGTGACACTCTACAAAAACAAGGTAAAGAAAACACATAAAACAGAAAGCATGCAAGCGCATATCTGTCGCACGGAAAATATCAAGAAAACAACAAGATATCAACTCTCTTTTGTCGTGAAGCATTAATGACTGACTCTGTGACAGGGATGCTCTATCTTAACTTTATATTGTTCCCTGCTGAGCAGGTTATTTCAACCAAATATAAATAGGTAGAATATATATCAACATCTTGGAAAATTAACACATGGATATTTCCTGCTGCCAATAATCACCTGCGGACTCAATAAAAATAGATCTTTTCTCGCTTCCTTGACCAAAAGATCAAGCCATCCTGCGATATTGGATGGCCTCGGCGACATGACGCACCTGCAGGGATTCACTGCGGTCCATATCGGCAACGGTGCGGGCGATTTTCAGGATCCGGTGGTAGCCACGCGCCGAGAGCCCCAGTCTCTCCACGCTTTTCTCTAACAGCCTGGTTGAAGGTTCGTCCAGAATGCAATATTTTCTGATATCCTTGGGTCCCATCTGGCCATTGCAGAAAACTTTGGCATGACGAGCATAGCGCTTTTTCTGAACCTCGCGGGTCAGGTCTACCCTCGCCTTGATGGCCGCGGACGACTCGCCCTGGCGTTCGGCACTCATCTCCTTGAACGGCAGGGCCGCCACCTCAAGATGAAGATCAATGCGATCCAGCAAAGGACCGGAGACCCGGCTCGTATAGTTATGGATCTGCGCCGGATTGCAGATACACTCCTTGCGCTTGTCCCCATAGAAACCACAAGGGCAAGGATTCATAGCCACGGCCAACACCACACGGGCAGGAAATTTCAGGGAAAGATTAGCCCGGGCAATGGTCACAGTGCCATCTTCCAGGGGCTGACGCAGGACCTCGAGGACGTGCTTCTTGAATTCCGGGAGCTCGTCGAGAAAGAGCACCCCGTTATGGGCCAGCGACACCTCACCCGGACGCGGAATCTGGCCCCCGCCGATCAGTCCGGCATCGGAGATGGTATGATGGGGAGAGCGAAAAGGACGGGTGGCAATCAGGGGCATATCCTCAGGCAGCAGACCGATGATGGAATAAATCTTTGAGGTCTCCAGGGCTTCGGCAAAGCTGAGATCGGGAAGAATGGTGGGCAGGCGGCGGGCCAGCATGGTCTTGCCGGAGCCGGGCGGACCTTTCAGCAGGATATTATGGCCACCTGAGGCAGCAATTTCAAGAGCCCGTTTGACATGTTCCTGGCCTTTGACCTCGTCGAAATCGACTTCATAGTTTCCGACCTTGGCAAAGGAGGTGGCCGGGTCCAGATGAAAAGCCGCACATTCGATTGTACCTGCCAGAAACTCGACGGCCTGATGCAGGGTAGTGATCGCAATCACCTCAATCCCGTCCACCACCGCCGCCTCCATCCTGTTGGCCTCCGGCACCAGAATTCCCTTCATTCCCAGATCCCGGGCCGCCAGGGTTATCGGCAGGACACCACGCACCGGGCGGACACCACCATCGAGGGAGAGTTCACCCAACACCCAATACTGATCAAGCTTGTCACTCTTCAGGGTTTCAGTGGCTGCCAGGATGCCGAGGGCCATTGGCAGATCA
>JAQVER010000071.1 GCA_028697885.1 Desulfocapsaceae bacterium | reverse complement strand
TCGGGCGCTGGTTCGTTCGCTGCTTTTTTAGAGTCAAAACCCACAAAAAAGAATTGATAGCCGACCAGAATAACAAACGAAATAACAACAGCTAAAAGTGCTCTATAGGTATCCATACCATGTCCCTGAAATAATTCGCTCTATCGAAGAGAGCCTATTATGTAATAAAATTGTTGTGATCTCTCTGAGGCCAGGTCCGGCCAACGGTCCGGATTCTGCAGGAGGGGAGTATTATTTAACTGGATCATAACCACCCCGACAAAAGGGATGACAACGCAGGATGCGACGAGCAGCAAGGTAGACGCCACGCCATACACCATAACGTTCTATTGCCTCAATCGCGTATGCTGAGCAGGTGGGAGTAAAACGACAGGCAGGTGGAAACAGGGGAGAAATAATATATCGATATCCCTTGATAAACGAAACAAATATTCTTTTTATGGACAGGCTTGTATTCATGGTAGGAAGTCTGGAAGGCGTCATGCTGCTCGACTGCAAGCAGCCACCGCTTGATTGATCTCAGCAGTTGATGCAAGCTCCATTCCCGGACGAACGGCAAAAATGATATCGGCGCATTCCGGGTATAATTCCCGATGCAGACGAAAAGACTCTCTTATTATCCGTTTGATTCGATTCCTCTTCACGGCACCTCTGATCTGCCTGTGCACACTGATCCCAATCCTGCTATATCCGAGCTCGTTCCGGTTAAAAATCAGGGTGAACCCTTTGCCATGCAATCGTCTGCCCTGTTTGTATACCTGTTCAAACTCCCACCCCTTACGCAACAGGTGACTCTTCGGGAGTCTGAACACTTGGCTGCAATCAAGCAGAAAGGCGTTTTCGTCCTCTGGCGCGGCGGGCACTGATAATAGCACGACCGGCTGCGGTGCTCATGCGGGAACGAAAGCCATGTTTACGTTTACGTTTGATATTACTTGGTTGAAAGGTACGCTTGCTCATCACTCACTCCTGATCCAGGATATCCATGGATATTTCTTATGTTACCAGCCGGAAAAGTTAATCCTCTGAAATTCTTTTTGGTTCTTCCAGCCCCAATAGTCCTGCCCGGCTCTTGAGAAGTTGTGACGAAATAATAATTACATAGCTGATTATTATTTCTTTTCGGCCTCTTTTGCCGATCACACCATTTCACTATTCCGGTTGTTTTTGAACAACGATTTGTGGAATATAGCACATTGCAGGATACAAAACGAAAGAAAGATTATAAACACAGATACCGGCAACTGTCAAACATTTTCACTGCTCTTTCGGGCTTCGCTTGCAGAAGTATGAAAGCTGTGCTACTTTTCAAGGTTCAATTGAATGGATTCTTTTTTAATCTTTTTTGCTCGTTGAGTGCTTTTATGCCCATACCTCCCGAAACAACATTGACTGATATCGACTGGGATCTGCTGTGGCAGAATGCCAGAAAACAGAAATCATGGTCCAGCAAGGGGGCGGCGGATTGGGATAAAAAGGCTGATTCCTTTGCCTCCAGAAATGCTGGTTCTCTGTATACCTCTCTTTTTCTGGAGCGCCTGCCCCTGGCTCTTGATCGAACCGTTCTCGACATGGGATCCGGTCCAGGAACCCTGGCCATTCCACTGGCGGGACTGGTTCGTTCGGTGACTGCTGTTGACTATTCAGCCGGGATGCTTGATGTCCTGAACAGGCAAGCCAAAGAGAAAAATATCCTGAATATCCGAACCATCCAGGGGGCGTGGGAGGATGACTGGCAGCAGCTGGATATCGGGATGCATGATATGGTCATTGCCTCCCGATCGCTAGCCGTTGATAATCTTTCCCTGGCCCTGCAGAAAATGAACGATCATGCGCGACAATATGTCTTCATTGCCGATCGGATAGCGCCCACTCCTTTTGATCCCTCAGCCTTTGCCGCCATTGGCCGAGAGTTTCAGTCAGGCCCGGATTATATTTATACCATCAATATGCTCTATACTATGGGCATCCATCCCTGTGTCGATATCCTGCAACTGGATCGCGACAATACCTTTACTGATATCGAAGAGGCCCTGCGCTCCTACGCCTGGATGTTCAAAGACCTTACTGCCCTAGAAAATGATGCCTTACGGAGTTATCTCAACTCAAAGATCATCCATTCAGAGAAAAAACAGATTACCATCCGCCGGGACTATCCTCCCCAGTGGGCTCTTATTTGGTGGAAAAAAGATAGTCCTCTGGAGAAATAATGTCACACCAGGAAATAAACAACTATGATGTTGTCGTGATTGGTGCCGGGCATGCCGGCTGTGAGGCCGCTCTGGCTGCCGCCAGAATGGGATGCAAAACCCTGGTCGCGGTTATCAATGTTGACACCATTGGTGCCATGTCCTGTAACCCGGCCATTGGCGGTCTTGCCAAAGGCCATCTGGTGCGGGAGATCGATGCCCTAGGTGGTGAAATGGGCAGGAACATTGATGCCACCTCCATCCAGTTCCGACGTCTTAACACCAGCAAGGGGCCGGCAGTCCGATCTTCCCGGGCTCAGGCGGATCGTCTGCTTTATCGTTTGCGGATGAAGTCTATCCTGGAGAATCAGGAAAATCTTGAGATCCGCCAGGCAGTGGTTGATTCGCTTTTGGTGGAGGATGGTTGCATCTGCGGCTTGATCACCTCGCTTGAGGAAGAGATTCGCGTGAAGGCAGTGGTGGTGGCCACCGGCACTTTTCTCAATGGTCTGATCCATGTGGGGCTCAAAAACTTTCCGGCGGGTCGTATGGGGGACAGTCCCTCAACCAGTCTGGCCCGATGGTTTAAGGAAGCCGGGTTTCGGGTGGGGCGGATGAAGACCGGGACGGTCCCGCGCATTGCAGCCAACAGTATCGATTACTTCGAACTTGAAATCCAGCACAGTGACCAACCGCCGGCCCATTTCTCCTTCACCAGCGCAGGTGACTATGTCCTGCCCCAGCGGCCCTGTTATATCACCTATACCAATCCCCAAACCCATGCAATCATCCGGGCGGGAATCGACAAATCTCCCATGTATGCCGGGATCATAGAAGGGATCGGAGCCCGGTACTGTCCCTCCATTGAGGACAAGGTCATGCGTTTCCCAGAGAAAGATCGCCATCAGGTCTTTCTGGAACCCGAGGGGCTGGATACCACTGAGGTCTATCCCAACGGTCTGCCAACCAGCCTGCCTCTGGCCACTCAGGTGGCCATGCTCCAGAGTATCAAAGGATTGGAACAGGCCAGGATCATCCGGCCAGGCTATGCCATTGAATATGATTATGTGGACCCCCTGGAGCTCAAACCATCGCTTGAGACTAAACGCATCCGTGGTCTGTTTCTGGCCGGCCAGATCAACGGGACCTCCGGCTATGAGGAGGCCGCAGCCCAGGGGCTGATGGCGGCGATCAATGCTGTTCATCATGTCAGGAATCAGGAACCCCTGATTCTCGATCGTTCCCAGGCCTATATCGGGGTGCTCATTGATGACCTGGTCACCTGCGGTACCAAAGAACCGTACCGGCTCTTTACCTCGCGGGCCGAATACCGGCTGCTGTTGCGTGAAGATAACGCCGACACCCGTCTCTGTCAGATTGGCCATGATATCGGTCTGCTTGATGAGCAGGCGTATCAGCGATACCGGGAAAAACAGACTGCCATAGAGCAGGGTGTGCTGCTGCTTGAATCTATTGCGGTCAGGCCGGATAAGGAGACCAACGAGGTTCTGCTGGCTTTGGGAAGCGTTGACCTCAAGCAGAAAATGACCCTTGCCGAACTTCTGCGGAGGCCGGAACTGGGACTTGCGGAACTGGCGAGACTTCCCCTGGGAGCGGAAACCCAGAACCGTGTTCTGCAACTGGCAGAGTCAGCGGTCAGGGATGAGATCCAGCTGCAGATCAAGTTCCATGGCTATATCCAGCGCCAGCAGGAACAGGTGGATCGATTTAAAAAGATGGAGGCGATGGCTCTGCCGGAAGACATGGAATATAAAGGGCTGGCAGGCCTTTCCAATGAGGTGGTGCAGAAATTGTCCACGGTGCGTCCTCTGTCCCTTGGTCAGGCCTCACGGATCTCCGGCATTACCCCAGCGGCTATTTCTGTCCTGCAGGTCCATTTGAAAAAGATGGCAAAGCAGGCCTAGGGGGCTCTATTCTGATGACCTTTCCCAATATCGATCCCATTATTTTCTCTTTAGGCCCCCTGCATGTCCGCTGGTACGGGCTTATGTATGTGCTCGGTTTCATGGCCAGTTATTTTCTGGTGCGCCGTCAGATCCGCCTCTTCTCCTATCAGGAACTGGAACCCCATTTTGAAAATCTGAATCTGGTGCTCATTCTCTCGGTGGTGCTCGGTGGACGTCTGGGCTATGTCCTGTTTTACAATTTTTCCTATTATTTCCACCATCCCCTGGAGATTCCGGCAACCTGGACCGGGGGCATGTCGTTTCATGGCGCCTGTATCGGTGTGCTGGTAGGTGGCTGGTTCTATGCGCGCAACAAGAAACTTGACTACTGGAAGGTGGCGGATATCTATGTAGTGACCGTGCCCATTGGCCTGGGCTTGGGCCGGCTGGGTAATTTTATCAATGGTGAGCTCTATGGCCGCATTACTGATCTGCCTTGGGGGATGATCTTTCCAGGCGGCGGTCCCCTGGCCCGTCATCCCTCACAACTCTATGAAATGTTTCTGGAAGGGGTGGTACTTTTCTCCATCCTCTGGTCACAGAAGCACAGGCCCTGGCAGGGCAGTCCCCGTTGGCCGCATGGCAGCATGGTCTTTCTTTTCCTCATCTGCTACGGTGTACTCCGCTTCTTGGTGGAACGGGTGCGGGAACCGGATCCCCAGCTCGGCTTTTTCTTTGGTCTGCTGACCATGGGGCAGCTTCTCAGCAGTCTGATGATTGTCGGCGGTTTCGTATTCTGGATTGTTTTTTGGCGCCGGCAGAGCAGATAAAGAAACAATCGTTCCTTGTGTATTATATCGTGAGCTTGTTTTCTTTTCTTAGAGCAATCCGTGGCGCAGGGCCGTTTGAATCAGGGCGATGCTGTTTTTCTGGCTGAATTTTTTGAGCAGGTTGGCGCGGTGACGTTCGATGGTTCTGATGCTGAGGCCCAAGTGTTCTCCCATCATCTTACTTGTTTGTCCCTTGGCTACCATGGATAAAATTTCCTGTTCGCGCGGGGTTACCTTAACGGATGCTGCGGTCTGTGGCTTGTGACCCTTTTGCCGGCAATTGGGGGTACTGTTTTCTATAAACTCTTTACCAGGGTTTGGGCCTTGTCCTTGATGCTTTTGGGTTGTCTCGGTCGGCATGGTTTTATCCAGCAGGTAAAGGGAGATTATTTGAAATCCAGAGTTACAGGGCAGTGATCTGAGCCCAGGATGTCAGCCAGGATGTCGGCCCCAACTATTCTTGTTTTACTGGCGGAATCAACAAAAAAATAATCAATACGCCAACCGATATTCCGCTCGCGGGCGTTGCTGCGGTAACTCCACCAGGAGTATTGTCCCGGTTCCTGATTGTACTGTCTGAATGTGTCAATCCATCCCTCTTCGATATATGAGTCCAGCCATTTCCGTTCTTCCGGTGTGAATCCGGCGTTTTTTGTGTTGGCTGCGGGGTTGGCAAGGTCAATTTCGGTATGGGCGACATTGAAATCACCACAGATAACCACGGATTTATCACGGGCCAGATCGTCAACAAATTTATGCACGGCGCAATTAAATTCCTGTTTTAACTCCAGTCGGCTCAGGTCATGGCGGGAATTGGGAAAATAACAGTTCACGAGATAGAAATCGCCAAATTCCAGGGTCAGAACCCGCCCTTCTTCGTCAAAGCGCTGTTCGCCAATACCATGATAGACCTTTTTTGCCGGTTCCCGGCTGTAAATGGCCACTCCTGAGTAGCCTTTTCTTTGGGCAGAGTGAAAATAACTGGTAAACCCGGCCATCTCCCGTACCGATTCCGGCAATTGTTCCGGTAAGGCCTTGATCTCCTGAAGGGCGAGAATATCCGGGGCCAGATCGCGGACGATATCGACGAAGCCGTTTTTGGCCACAGCTCGCAGTCCGTTGACATTCCAGGAAATCAGTCGTTTGATCCCGGCCTGTTTTTTTGTTTTTGCTAGTTTGAGTTTTCTTGGGGTGACTCCGATCCGGGGGCAAAGGGTATCAAGGACGCAGCGATCACAGTGGGGACCCACAGGCCGACAGGTTCCCTGACCAAAGGCGACCAGCAGGGAATTAACTCGAATCCAATAGTGTTCAGGAAGTTTTTCCCGCAGGGCCATTTCGGTCTGCAAGGGGTTTGTGGTCTGCACATATCCCCAGATATTCATGATCCGGTGGACATGGGTATCTACACAGATCGCCGGTTTACCGAATCCTTGGGCCCGTACCAGATTGGCTGTCTTCCGGCCGACTCCCGGCAGGGAGGTGAGTTGCTCAATTTCGTCCGGGACTTGAAAGGAAAACTGTTTTTCGAGAACCTCAGGCAGGGCTGTCAGATATCGGGCTTTGTTTTTGTAAAAACCCACCGGAAAGATAAGCTGTTGCAGGGTTTTTTCGTCAAGAAGCGCCAAGGCCTGGGGGGTGGGGGCCTTGGCAAAGAGGCGGGCGGCTGCCTGGGCGGTTACTTCGTCTCTGGTCCGGGCCGAAAGAATGGTCGCCACCAGGACCTTGAAGGGGTCATGGGTCTGTACGGCAATCAGGTCCACTACCGGGACTTGATAATTCTGCACCTCCTGTTCCAGGAGCTGTAAGGCTTTGTCGATATCGAAAGACATATATGGGTCGAGAATCGTGTCGTTAAATGGATAAGCCGTTTTCTAGGCGCAGCCATTATATTGGGTCTTTGTTTATTATATGTATACAACTACAGCGTTATCTTCATGTCAACATGAGGTTGGTGATAGTTTCTGCCCCTATACCGCCAGTTGCAGAATCCCGGCAATGGTTTTCCTGGTGTAGAGCTCACCAATACCCCATTGTCTGGCCAGGCCTTCAGCGTTTTCGGCGATTGCTTCAATGTCGGTGGCCGGAATCTTTACCTCGCCAAGACGCACCGGCGATTTTATCGTTACGAACCACTGCTCCAGCGCAGCAATCCCTGCTACAGCGGAATCGAGCCCGAAGATCTCCCCGGCGAACCGCTGGAACTGGCTGGGGTTTCTGGCCACATACCATTTCATCCAGGCGGGCATGACAATGGAGAGCCCGGCCCCGTGCGGGATATTATAGATAGCGCTCAGGGCATGCTCGATCATGTGGTTGGGGAAACTGAATTCGCCGATTCCGGCCGGGGTCAGGCCGTTCAGGGCCAGGGTGGCGGTCCACATGAAGGAGGCGCGCGCTTGGGCGTGGCTGGGGTCGGCCATGATCAGATCCGTGGTTTCGATCACCGTCTTGATGATCCCTTCCACCAGCCGATCCTGGAGATGGGTGCCGGGCTCTTTGGTGAAATAGCCCTCAATGACATGGGCGATAGCGTCCACGGCGCTGTAGGCTGTGTAGTTCAGGGGCACGGAATGGGTCAACTCCGGGTTGAGGATGGAGACCTTCGGGTAGACGTGGGGCGAGGAAATATTGTATTTCTGGCGGGTTTCCGCATTGGTGACCACCGAGTTGCCGTTCATCTCGCTGCCGGTGGCAGCCAGGGTCAGGATGGTGAAGACCGGCAGGGCCCGCGTAACCTCCTTGCCGACGAAGAAGTCCCAGACATCCGTATCGCTCAGGGCACCCACGGCGATGGCCTTGGACTCGTCCAGTACCGAACCGCCGCCCACGGCCAGAATCGCCTCGACCTTGTCCCGCTTGGCCAGGTCCACGCCTTTCCTGGTATGGGAAAGGAGAGGGTTGGAGTCCACCCCGCCATACTGGCTGCAGGTGATATCGCTCGCCTTGAGGCTGGCTATGACCCGGTCGAGCAGGCCGCTTTTGACCACTGAGTTGCGGCCATAAACCAGCAGGATATTGGTTATTCCGGCAGCGTTGAGTTCCTCGCCGATCATGGCCTCCTTGCCGGCACCGAAGATGATTTTGGTGGGGTTGTGAAAGGTGAAATCAAACATGAGTCTCTCCTTGTGGAAAATGGTCTGGCGTTTTGTGTTCCGTTTGAGAATAAAGGACAATTGTAAGGTATCATCCTTTTGCTGGAGGTGTCAATTTTTCTGAGTTAAATCGAGGCAGGCGGCCAATCAATTCTCTTCGGCCATGCAATTATGGTTAGGGGAGTTGGTTGTTTCACTGCTGGATTTGAGCAACGATGTTGCCAAAAAGCCGTTGAGTTGTTTGCTTGCCATGGCGGAGGCCTGGAGTCCTGTCCTGTGTGAACTGGGCAGACAGGAGGAAGCCTTGGCGGTGTGTGAACTGGCCTGGCGCTATGACCAAACGAACACAAAACTGGCTCGGCAGCTTTATGAACTGATACTTGCTTGCGGTTCTGTCGGCCATGCCCGCCGGATAGTTGATGAGTTTGCTCAGGCCTCTTTGCAATTGGGATTGAACAGGGATGAGGTTGATGATTTGATCAGGAATATTATCTCGCCTGCGATGGCATAGACTTTTTTCTGGTCAACATTCGTGGATTATAAGGAGAAAACCCTCATCAGTTATACTTTTATCTCCTTCTCGCAGACATAGACGGAGAGGAAACCTTTGCTGTCTTTCTCAACGATCTTCAGGCCACTGCGAGTAATCATTCCTTCAAGTATCCAATCCAATGTCGAGAACTCTGTTTTGATGTGTTGTATCGTCTGTTGGGCGATTTCGTCGCCAGCATGCAAGCGGACTTCGTCGATCACAGCCTTGAAAAAAGCATCATAATCGTCAGTGGCCGAGGGGAAGACAACATCGCGAAGATACAGTCTTCCCTGGGGACGAAGGCAGTTTGCGATACCGGCAAGGGCTCTGGATTTCCAGAAATCTGGCAGATGATGCAGCGCTAACTGAGTAACCACACCATCTACGGGCTGGCGTGGTCGAAAGCCGGATAAGAAGCCACCCTTCTCGAATGTCACATTGTTAATGCGGCGTTGCTCCGCTTTGTGATGGGCATATTCCAGCATAGTAGGGGAAACGTCGGTAGCATAAACATGTTCCACGGTGGCGGCGAGGGCGAGGGCACATTCTCCTGTGCCGGTGCCGATTTCCCAGACGATGGAATCACTTGCAAGCGACAAGGCCTTTTGGATGTCTTTAGCCTCAGCGTTGACATCGCGCAATTTCTGCATTCGTTGGTCGTAAGCGGCTACTTGTTTTTGGTCACGATAGTCGGTGCCGATCTGAATCGTTTCATCGTATTGCCATAGACGGTTCATACCTGTGTTTCCTTTTTACGAATGCGACGTCTCAGCGGCGGGGTGCTTTTTGCCGGATGATTGAAAGCGCGTTGCTTGGCTTTTTAATGGTCGCTGTCTCTATTTTTTTAAGAACAAGAGTCACAAACAAAGATTTGCCACCTTGTTCCTTATGTCAAGTTGGCAGAATGTGTTTGTGGCTCGATGAATTATTCAGGATATCGGAGCACTATCGGGCTGCTAGGTGTAAGGGCGTGCTAAACACCCGTCCTTACATGATTATGTGACATTTACTATGCAGCTACATTTTGGGAAGTTAGAGCACCCCCAAAATTTCTTACCGATATTTTGACCTGTTCTAGTTTCTCTCATAACCATTGAACTGCCACATTTCGGACATGTCTTATCCTTATGATTTACTTTTTCCGCTACAATAGTTCTGACATGCTTCACGTGTTCACGATTCGTTTTAAATGAAGGGACTAGCCTGCCGTTTTCAATCTTACTTGTGATTTCATTGACTTCATTGTCAGTCAAAACGGGTTGATTTTTTGATTTTATATACCTTATATAGCCGCCACCATACGTTACATTCTCAGGCATATCCGTTTTGAATGTACTATCACCAATAAAAACAATAACAGAATATATTTGTTGGTCATTTAGGCCTAGCAGAGATTCCAATGTTTTTACATGCTTATAGTTTTGATATAATGGGTTTTGAAATTTACTTGAATGCTTATAGATTTTTTGAGTCCACGTTTTTTGATTTTGGCTGCCAAAAATCCAACCTTTCATGTTTTTTGTTTCAACGACAAAAACACCATATTTTGAAACAATAATGTGGTCTATTTGTGTACTCCCATCCTCCGTGGGAAGGGTTACATTTTTTATTAGATGATATTGTTCTTTATTCAGAAATAGCTTTGTGCTTAAGTTAACAATGAATTCCCCCGCTATCCCTTTGAACCATGATGATTTTAATACAGCAACTATGATAGCAAGGGGAATTAAGTACCAAAACTTTCCGATTATTTGAGCGATAATTGATATTAAATCCATTTGTTATCCTTAATTTATTTATATAGCACCACATTCAGCGACTTGTCAGCTGCAATGCTTTGTTAGCCGATGTTTGACGGTAGACTAGAATTGGATGGACTAAGACTCTAGGATATCTACAAGTCCTTACCATTGCTTCCATGCCGTTAAAGCCTCTAAACAGACCACGAAACGCACTTTCAACAATTTCGTAATCCTTTAGTTCGTCCTTTTCAAATTCTTCTAAAGGTTTGAAAAGCTCTTCATCTTTTGCAGGCACTGACGTGACTATTCCAAGCATTGTGAATTCTTCTGTTGGAAAGGATCCGTAGGTGAAATGAAATGCTGTGGGATCAGCAATGGTGAAATTTTTTGCCTCAAGGTGCCCAAATAGATGTTCATCATTCTGATCAGTGAAAGGATAAACACGAATATTAGTTATATTCGGCAAGAAAGCGTCAACCCAAGTTTTCATACCATCTAATATCCACTGAGGAACTATATCCACTGCTGTTGACGAAGCGATGAGTTTCTCGAGACCAGCTCTCAATTCTTTTGCTTGTTGCTGAGCTTTTGCTTTTTTGTTTCTGTCACCAGCAAAATTTTCCAGATCTTTGATTTGCTGCTCGATCGCTTTATATTCGGGGTTATCTTTTAATGAGTCAGCATGGCTTCTATTAATCAGCTTTATAATTTCTGGAAAATCCTGACCGATTTTTTTCATTCTTTCATAGTCTTCAATGACAATTTTCCCTGAGCATTTAACACACAAAGCATTCTTGAGTGTTGCTCTTAACCCTGAGTCCTTAAGGGTTATCTTTTTATCGAGATTAGCCAAGTCAAGGAGATAGCCAGAAGATAAAAGTTCAGCTTCTAACTCCTGCAGCAGAGCATGATGAGGCTTTATGGTTGTTTTGTCTTGCTCCTTGTCTTGCGTGGTGCCACCGGCATCATGCTTAAATACCTTGAAATCATAATTTCGTTTATTGTCTGATGTGACCCCTTTTTCTGATTGAGTTTCTCTCAACTCAACAACACCACCAGTAAGCTGACTATACAATGAAATAGCTTTATCTAAGTCGACATAGAGATAGTCATACAAATTCACTAGAAACTCCTTAATTTCATTTACGCCTAACAGTATAATAGGCCTGTCTTTGCTTCGAAAGGCGAGCCTGTAAGAAAATCATAAAATGAATTCATCATAGGCAGGGACAGGGGGGAATGTCAAACGATAATATAGTTCCGTATCCTTCTGATTTCGCGCAACTGTGGCACGTCGTTGTGTTGTCGTTGTTGATGATTGAAAAAGGAACAAAAGAAGTGATATCGCAAGCGACTTTTGCCTCCAGTGTTTATTATTAAGATTGTGGCTATGGGATGTGCTTTTTGGTGTCGTTTAGTGGTGTAGTTTTAACAGGAGAATGGGTTGACGGGGAATAAATTGACAAAGCGGACCAGCGCAAGCAGGAAAATGGCAAGACCATCGCTTGCCGCCTCTGTGTCTGCAACGGGCGGCGTGAGCATTCAGCCGCTGCCCGCGTCGCGGGAAGAATGTGCGGCCCGCGGCTGGGATCAGGTGGATGTGGTGCTGGTCAGCGGTGATGCCTATATCGATCACCCTTCTTTCGGCATTGCCCTGATCGGCAGGCTGCTGGAGAGTCATGGCTACAGGGTGGCCATCCTGGCCCAGCCCCGTTATGACCGGCTCGATGACTTTCTCCAGTTCGGCCCGCCCCGTCTGTTCTGGGGGATCAGCGGCGGGAATCTGGACTCCATTGTCGCCAATTATTCCGGCAACGGCAAGGTGCGTACCGAGGATGCTTATTCGCCGGGGGGCAATCCCTGGCGTGACGGTGAGAAGAGCAGGACCAACCGGCGCCGGCCTGATCGCGCCAGCCTCATTTATGCCAATCTGGCCCGTGCCGCCTGTAAGGGAGTGCCCATTATTCTCGGTGGGGTCGAGGCCTCGTTGCGTCGCTTTGTTCATTATGACTATCAGCAGGGAAAATTGCGCGCCTCGCTCCTCACCGACGCCAAGGCTGATCTGCTCATTTACGGCATGGGTGAGCGGGCGGTGGTTGAGGCCGCTGACCGTTTGGCTGCAGGCAAGGGGCTCGACGGCATTGCGGGTAGCTGCGAGCGTTTGACCGAAGCGGAATTCCAGTCACGTTTTCCTGATCTTCCCGCAAATCTTTCACTGACAGGCAAGGAGGCCTGCTCTCTTCTTCCTTCCTGGGAGGCAATACAGCAGGACAAACGGCTGTTCATGGAAGCGGAACGGATGGTCGACATTCATGCCCGCGGCTGCCTTCCGAACCTGTTGGTGCAGCGCCAGCAGAGCGCCTGGCTCGTTCAGCATCCGGCGGCCTTGCCGCTGACCACCGTCGAGCTGGATCAGATGTACGAGTTGCCCTACAGCCGGAAACCGCATCCCGCCACCCCCGATATCCCGGCCTACCGCATGATCTGCCATTCGTTGACCATTGTCCGCGGTTGCTCCGGCAACTGCTCCTTCTGCGCCATCACCCGTCATCAGGGGCCGATCATCAGCAGCCGCAGCCCGCAATCGATCCTGCGCGAGGTCGGGATCGTCAGCGGTATGGACAACTTTACCGGCGTCATCAGCGATCTGGGCGGCCCTACCGCCAATCTTTATCGGACCAGTTGCAAGGTCGGTTCCTGCCGCAAACACGATTGCCTCTACCCGAAGATCTGTCCTAATCTGCAGGTGGATGAAGAGACTTTCCTGAACCTGCTTCGGGATATCTCGAAGATGGCAGGGGTCAACCATGTCTTTATCTCTTCCGGCCTGCGCATGGAGCTGCTGCTCAAGACCCCCCGTCTGCTGCAGGAAATTATTCGCAGCCACACCCCAGGGGCTATGAAGATCGCCCCGGAGCACACGGAAGAGGAGGTGCTGACCCTTATGCACAAAGAATCACACCAGCAGTTGATTGATTTCCTGCACCAGTGTCGTCAGGTGGCGGCAGGGATAGGCAAAAAAATCATCTTTACCCCCTATCTGATCTCCTCCCACCCCGGCTGTACCGCCAGGGATACTGAGGCCATGACTGGAAAGCTCCGGGCCTTGGATCTGCAGGTCAAACAGTTTCAGGACTTCACCCCGACGCCCGGCACCCTGTCCACTGCCATGTATGTCACCGGCCTGCATCGGGATACCAATAAACCCATCCAGGTTGCCCGCAACCAGTCGGAGCGAAAAGAGCAACGCGGCCTGCTTGAAAGACAGATGCAGAGAACGGGGCAGCGGGGGAAACAGACGGCAGCGACCAGAAAGGATTCACTGCAGAGAAGAAAGAAAAAGTGAGAATGATTATCTTTATCTCTTTACAGGGGCGTAAAAATGAATCATAATATGGGACATATCTTTAAGGTAGCTGACTCTATTAGTTAATAAATTCCCACAGTATGGAGGGGTAATCATGTGCCAGGAAGTAAACAGAGATTGCAGTTGTGGAAAGGAAAAAGTCTCCTTTCATCTGCGCGATAATATTATGAGCCAGGAGGTTATTGATCGCCTGTTCTGCCCGTCTTGTTCCGGAACGGTTGCCTTGGAGCAGGAGAGTATGGTTGAGGATAACGGCTGGGTTATTGAATATGATATGGATCTGGCCAGGATGTATGCCATTGCCAAATTAGGTGTGGAACCGGATCAGGTGCACCCGGGCTTTGTCTTTGATGAGGGCTATGTCACCTGGCGTGAGATGTATCCGGGGGAGACGAAAGATATTGCCGATGAGCGGAAGCGGATTATCTCCATGAAGGAGAAAAATCCTCAGGAGTATTTGACGACCATCAATGCCTGGGCGGTTGAACGGATTGCTCGTTTGAAGGCAGAAGGGTGGCGGAAGGCGAAACGCGCGTAAGAACGGTTCCTCTGCTTTTATTGTTGCTGGCTGACCACGGGGAGGCTGGCAACAACCCTGCTCTTCCCTTGTTTCTCGATGATACCGGCGACATTTGATGTCTGTTGCGCAAAACCATACTCTACCAGTGTCTTGAGATCTGCCCACATGGTTCTGCTGCCCATGATCGAGACGATGATTTCACTGGATCCTCTTTTGAATTTCCCCACATAGGTCTGTCCTGCCGCATTGGTAAAACCTGTTTTGCCGCCTTGCGCACCCTTTATCTGCCACAGGGCCTTGTTGTGATTGCGGAGCAGTTTCCCCTCTGCCGTATGGGCCTTGATCTGTTTCATTCTCTGCGAAAATTCTGCATCCTGCATGACATGCCTGAAGATAGTGGCCAAGTCCCGGGCGGTGGTGCGTTGTCCTTCCGCGGTCAAGCCGTTGGCGGTCTTGCAGACTGTTTTTTGGGCGCCCCAGAGTTTGGCTCGCAGGGTCATCATGCGGGCAAATGATTTTTCTGAACCGGCAATTTTTTCGGCCAGGGCCACGCTGGCATCATTGGCCGAAGAGAGCAGAACGGCATTGATCAGGTCATCAGCCTTATATTGTTTTTTCTTTTCAAGATAGACCTTGGAGCTTGGTTGTTCGGCGGCCTTGGAACTGACCGAAACAGAGTCGTTGGAATCAAGGGATTTGATGGCAATCATGCCGGTCAGGATTTTGATGGTGCTGGCTGGTTGGCGGGGGGTATCAGGAGACACTGCAAAAATTGTTTCACCACTGGCTGCATCCATGATGAAGGCGCTTTTGGCTGAGATCTTCTTCTCGAGTTTCTTGTTGCCCTGAGAGCAGTACTGAGTCGTTTTGCCCCCGGCGACCGTAACTGCCTGTGCCGTAAGAGCAGCTTCAGGCCTGACCGCACCGATGTTTTTTTTATAGGGAGAGATGTCCTGGTAGTTTCCGAGGACCTTTATTTCCTGGGGGATATCGTTGTTGATGCTACTCTTTATCCGACTCGAATTCACCGCGCGTTTGGCCTTGTCCTGCAACACAGGAACAGCCATTGTTGGCGTGGCTGAGAGTCCGATAAAAAAACAGCAGAGCAACAGACTGGTCAACAGTAAAGAGGTAATAGGTGATTTTATCATAAGGATAAGTATGTTCAGATGGACAGGAAATGTCATAAGAAATTATAAACCTTGATTATTTTTATATAACTGACTGTTTCTTGTCAAGAAATTAAAGCACTTCTTTAAAAGAAACAAAAATAAGCGTCTTGAGCCTGGTTCACTGTTTCTTCTTAATTGACCGAAAAGTTTGTTTTAGGTAAGATCGGATACCATTATATTTCGGTAACTGGCAGTCCCGATCTCTTCCCACTATCCCCATGATTGCCAGGTTAATAAATAACACAATATGAAAAGGGGCGTTTCGTGCCGGATGACATAAGTGTGCATGTGACCTTAAATGATATTATCGATGCAAGTCAGAAAAAATTTGCTGACTTGCCGGCAGTAGGAATGGCCCTGGAAACCCCTTTGAGTTATCAGGTTTTTTATGAGCGGATTATCGCACTAGCGCTACGCTTGTCGAGGGAAGGGGTCAAAAAAGGTGATCATATTGCCATTCTGGCGGAAAATTCCCATAACTGGGGCGCCGCCTATTTCGCCATTGTCCGTCTGGGAGCTGTCGCTGTCCCCATCTTGCCTGATTTGCCGGAGGCGGATGTCCATCATATCCTTACAGAGATGCGGGTGCCGCTTCTCTTCACTACCGAGCGGCAGATAGAAAAAGTATATGAGTTGAATCAAAAGAGTCTGAAGCGGATTGTAATGCTCGATGACTCTGCTGCCAGCCTCGACTTTCTTGCGGTGGAGACCTTCTCAGGCTACCTGGCAGGTGCCATGGAGATGTGGGAAGAGACAGCAGAAAAAGGGAATATCGTCTTTGATAAGGTCCTTGAAGATGATCTGGCCTCTATCCTCTATACCTCAGGGACCTCAGGATATTCCAAGGCAGTCATGCTCAGTCATAAAAATCTGGCCGCTAATGCCGGGTCCGCTTCTGCCATGATTGATGTCGAGCCGGGAGTTGTCTTTCTTTCCATCCTTCCCATGTCGCATACCTATGAATTTACAGTAGGATTTATCCTGCCCCTGTCGCGGGGTGCCAGAATTGCCTATGCAGGTAAGACACCGACGCCGGCCGTCCTGCAGAGAATCTGCAGCCAGGAAAAACCGTATGCCATCTTTGCGGTGCCTCTGGTGCTGGAAAAAATTTATAAGAAACGGGTACTCCCGCAGATCAGCAAGAGTTTCGCCTTGTCTCTGATTTGTAAGTTCGAGGCGGGCAAAAAATTTATCCATAAACGCGTCGGGGCAAAGCTTCTGGAGTTCTTTGGTGGAAATCTGCAATTGATGGGGATAGGTGGAGCGGCCCTCAACCCGGAGGTTGAACAGTTTTTGTATAATGCGGGATTTCCTTACCTCATCGGCTATGGCCTGACCGAGTGCGCACCGCTGCTGGCAGGTGGACCACCGGGCGATAAAACCATTGCTGTCGGTTCAACCGGCAAGCCTGTCCCTGGTGTGAAGGTGAAAATTGTCAACCCTGATCCCCAGACAGGCATCGGTGAAATTTATGGTTGTGGCCCGAATATTATGCAGGGCTATTATAATGATCCGGACGCCACCGCTGAAACTATCACCGAAGATGGCTGGTTGGCCACCGGCGATCTGGGGTATATTGATGATCTGGGCAATTTGTATGTCCGGGGTCGATCCAAGAATGTTATTGTCATGTCCAACGGTGAAAATGTCTATCCTGAGGCCATTGAACATAAGATGAATGTGCGTCCCTGGGTTGTGGAGTCGCTGGTGGTTGAAAATAATAACCGTCTGGAGGCCTGGGTCTATCCTGATTATGAGTATGTCGATGCGGCAACCGCAGATCAGTCACGGCTTCAGCGGCATGAGTATATAGAAGGACTGCTGGCTGAGCTGCGGGCGGAGATAAATGAACAGGTGTCGCCTGGCGCGCGATTGACCAGGATTCTTGAGCGCCGGGAACCCTTTGTCAAGACCGCAACCCATAAGATAAAACGGTATCTTTATGCTGGTGGTAACATGATCTCCTGAGGTCATGGCTTTTGAAAGTGTGTGTCTATTGGTCAACCGGATGCTCTGGTTGATTGGAAAAGAAAATATTATTGAGGAGAAGAGATGAAGAAGATAATTTCTGTGGTTTCCCTGGCAGCTCTCTTGACTGCTGGGTCAGCTTGGGCTTCCGGCTACCGGATTCCTGAGCAGTCGGTAGATTCAACGGCGACGGCAGGTGCTCATATCGCTTCAGCCGATGGTGCTGATGCCAGTTATTTCAATCCGGCCAATATGTCCTGGAGCAGTGTTGATACATGGCAGGTTGAGGGTGATCTGACCTATATCCATCTGCCATCGATAACTTATACCGATAGTCGGTCAGTATTTATGAATGGGGAGTCCGAGAAAGAAAACTTTCTGCTGCCAACGGTGTTCATGGTTTCCCCCGAGTATAATAACTTCAGGGTCGGTTTTTCCGTAACCGCCCCCTATGGTCTGGCCAAACGCTGGCAACAGCCCTTTCCCCGAACCTTTTCCGAAGAGTACAGTCTCAAGGTCTTTGATATCAATCCCACGATTTCTTATAAACTGTGTGACTACTTCTCCATTGCCGCCGGTCCGCGCATACTCTACAGTTCTCCGAAGGTAAGCAGCAACGGTGTTGTCTCTCGGGCGATGGGCTATACCGCAAGCCGTTTTATGGATGGAGACACCACTGAGATGGGTTGGAACGCCGCTCTTTCCGCCCGGCCGATGAAGAACATGACCCTGGCTGTGACCTATCGTTCCGAAGTGGATCTTGATCTTGAAGGTGATGCCCTCCTTGGCACCAATACCCAAACGACTCCTGTGGCCACAGGTGGCAGTGTCAGCATCCCGGCTCCCGCGGTTTTGAGCCTCTCTGCTGCGTATACCTTTGATAAGTTGACTGTTGATCTGACCTGGGATCGTACCTATTGGTCAGACTATGAGAATATCATCTTTCAATATGATACGACCTTGCGCAATCCGGTATTAATCGGTGCCTTTGGTACTCCCATTGTCAAAAACTGGGATGACAGCGATGCCTATCGCCTGGGGCTTTCCTATGACCTCAATGACACCTGGACCCTGATGGCCGGGTTTGCCTATGATCAAACTCCTGTCCCTGATGCCACTCTGGGCTTTGAGCTTCCTGACTCCGACGCCTATCTCTATTCTGTGGGCGCACGCTACAAGGTAAGTGCACAGGTGGAAATTGGCGCCGGATATCTCTATGATTATAAAAAGAGCCGCTCGGTAACCAATGCGGTTGTGGATGGTACTTTTACCGATTCTGCCGCTCATCTGCTGACTGTAGGGCTTACCTATACCTTCTAAGTGGCTTCATCAGCGATCAGCTTCCTGGCAGAGCAATTGGCTGACTGGAGGCTGATCGCTGAACGATTTCTTGTTTTTTCCTTTCCACTTGCGGTCTTGGTATTATGGTTACCCCATGAAAACAGATTCTTCGATCGCCGCCATATATGGTCTTGAGCAAAAGAGCAAAGTCGTCCGTCCGCTCTTCTCCTGCGGAGTCTCTGCCGGTTTCCCTTCGCCTGCCGACGATCATATTGACCGGAAACTGGATCTGAACGAACTGCTGATTCAAAACCCGGCGGCCACCTTTTTTGTGAGGGTTGCCGGCGATTCCATGACCGACGCCGGGATTAATCATGACGATATTCTGGTTGTCGACAGATCATTGCAGGCTGGCCACGGTAAGATCGTCATTGCCATTATTCATGGTGAGTTGACCGTAAAACGGCTGATGGGCAAGGATTCCTCCTGGCAGCTGGTGGCGGCCAACGCTGCGTATCCTGCGGTGAAGATCAGTGAAGAGGCCGGGTGCGAGGTATGGGGCGTGGTTACCAGTGTCATTCATCAATTTTGATGGCGTCGCAAAAAGTCGCCAACTGCTGCGTGCCGCACATTATCTCGTCACTGCGGCGTACTTGAGTACGCCTCATTCCTCGAAATGCGCGCGCCTTGCATTTGACGATTTTTGCTTAGCCATCCTCCAAAATAACTTTTTATGAGACTGTCAATTTTGATGATGTTATGAAAAAAGTCTTTGCCCTGGTTGATTGCAACAACTTCTATGTCTCCTGTGAGCGCTTGTTTCGTCCTGCGCTCAACGGCCAACCGGTGGTTGTGCTGTCCAATAATGACGGCTGCGTCATTGCCCGGTCCAATGAGGCCAAGGCGCTGGGGATTCCCATGGGCGAGCCTTATTTCAAGATCAAGGCCTTTGCCCGCAGGCAGAATATCCATGTCTTTTCTTCCAATTATGCCTTGTATGGAGATCTTTCCGCCAGGGTGATGACTGTCCTGCATCAGATGGAGGCGGAGATGGAGGTCTATTCCATTGATGAGGCCTTTTTGTCCCTGCCGGTCACCAGGAACTGGAACCGGCTCAGTTATGCCGCAGAGCTCAGGCAACGAATCAGGAAAGATGTGGGGATTCCTGTCTCCATTGGTATTGGGCCAAGTAAAACCCTGGCCAAGATTGCCGGGCGGGTTGCCAAAAAAGAAGGCCGCTATCAAGGCGTGTTTGATTTGGCCGACAGCAGCCAGATGGATGATGTCCTCCGGCAGACAGAGGTCAATGATGTCTGGGGGATTGGCAAGCATTTTACGGAAAAACTGGGCAGGCAGGGGATCCGTAACGCCATGGAACTGAAAAATGCCAATGAGGCATGGATCCGCAAGCATCTGACGGTGGTTGAGAT
>JAQVER010000151.1 GCA_028697885.1 Desulfocapsaceae bacterium | reverse complement strand
TGTTTATTTTCAGGGCTATTTTTTTTCCAAACCGGAAGTCTTGAAGAATAAGGATATCCCCTCATCACAGTTGTCCCTGGTGCAGTTGATTGTGGAGGTGAACAGGGCTGAGTTTGAGGTGGGGGATATTGAAAAGCTGGTGAATCAAGATATTTCCATCTCATTCAAATTGCTTAAATATCTTAATTCGGCCTATTATTCACGGCTGCAGCCAATCTCCTCCATCCGTCAGGCCATTGCCTATCTGGGAGAACGGGGGACACGGCTTTTTGTTTCATTGATTGCCACCAGTAAACTCTCTGATCATAAACCGGATGAATTGATTCGCACGTCCTGTATTCGGGCCCGCTTTCTGGAGCGTATCGGGGAGGATTGCAACCAGGATAAAGGTGATTTGTTTATGTTAGGTCTTTTTTCTCTCCTTGACGCTATGCTTGATGCTTCTATGGAGGTCTTGATGACCCAGCTCCCTATCTCTGAAGAAATTACCGATGCTCTGGTTCATAACAGCGGAAGTCTTTTCCCTTATCTTCAGCTTATCCAGTTATATGAGGCGGGAGAGTGGGGTAAATTGGATAGAGCAATGGGGGCGTTGAATCTTGACGAACATAAAATAATGGACTTTTATCTGGACGCGGTGCATTGGGCGGATAATTTTATCTGAGTGTATGGTTAATAAAGAATGAACGTTTTTGTGGCGAGGCAACCAATTTTTAATCGCCATCGGCGTATTTTTGCCTATGAACTTTTGTTCAGGGATGGGGATTCTAATGCCTTTCCCGGAGTTGATGGGGACGAGGCCACCTCAAGTCTGCTTTCGTCTTCCTTTTTTACGGTAGGCATCGAAAAGATAGCAAGCGGGCACAGGGCCTTTATTAATTTTACGGAAGAGATGTTGCTCCGTGGAGTTCCCGCCATGTTTCCTGCCCATTCTATTGTGGTGGAGATTCTTGAAGATGTGGAGCCAACCGAAGAGGTGATTGCCGCGTGCAGTACCTTGGTGAGTAAGGGGTACATGTTGGCTCTGGATGATTTCGTTTATAGCAGTGATCATATTCCGTTGCTTGAACTTGCTAAAATCATTAAAATTGATTTTATGCAAAGCTCTAATGAGCAGCTTCTTAAGCTGGTTGCAATTTCCAAAAAATACCATTGTAAATTGCTGGCTGAAAAAATAGAGACTTATGAAGAATATGACCGGGCCAATAGGATGGGCTTTGTTTATTTTCAGGGCTATTTTTTTGCTAAACCAGAAGTGTTGAAGAATCGAGAAATCTCTTCCTCGCAACTGATTTATATGCAGTTGATCATGGAGGTAAACCGGGCTGAATTTGAAATAAAAAAACTGGAAGCCCTCATTAAACAGGATGTTGCTATCTCGTATAAGTTGATCAAGTATCTTAACTCGGCTTATTATTCGCGGCTGCAACCGCTCTCTTCCATCCGTCAGGCCATCGCCTTCCTGGGAGAGCAGGGAATAAAAATGTTTGTTTCTCTGATCGCCACCAGTAAGTTGTCAGAGAACAAACCGGATGAACTCATTCGTACTTCTTGTATCCGGGCTCGTTTTTTAGAGCTTCTTGGTAAAGAGCTGCACCAAGATCAGGGTATTTTTTTCATGCTCGGGCTTTTTTCTCTGCTTGATGCTATCCTTGATACCCCCATGCAATCTTTGATGAAACAGCTCCCTGTCTCGGAGGGTATTATAGAGGCCCTAGTCTCTAAAACAGGTCCTCTTTTTCCCTATCTGCAGCTTATTGAGCTGTATGAGTCGGGTCAATGGAGCGAGTTGGATCTAGTCATGACACATCTGGATCTGGAGAACACAAATATAATGGATTTTTATCTGGATGCAGTTTGCTGGTCTGGATATCTTCTTTAGGGGCCGTTCATTATTGAATTGTATGCGCTGTTTTTGAACGACGGCTTAATTGATAAACACTATGGAACGTTTTTTTGTACGGACCTAAATAATTATTGAAGTTACAAGGAATTATGCAAAAAAAATCTATTCAGCTTCAGGATTGTCTGAAGACCTATACCACCGACCAGGACAAGGCCATCCGGCCTGAAGATACCGTTGCCCGTTTTAAGAAAAGGTTGGAGCATCTTGATATCCAGATTCTGAAGGAAGTGAAACGAATCGATAATGGCAGACTGGATATCCCGGTTTTTTTCAGTGTCTGTGGAGAAGATGCCCAGGCACTGACTGGTACAAAAAAACAGATGGGTAAAGGTTCATCACCCATACAGGCTGAGGCTTCAGCCTGTATGGAGCTTGCGGAGAGGTTTTCTTTTTTTGCCTTCAAAAATAATGAAAACAATTTCATTACTGGTGATTATCAGCAGATGCGGGATGCCGGATATCCGGTGCTTGATCCGTCCCGTCTGCTCCAATCGGTGCATGATACCCATCACGATGTGAATTTTCTGGAGGAGCTGCTCAAGGATATCCCGATGCAGTGGACATGGGCCACCAGCCTGACTTCCGGTCTTGATACTTTGATTCCTTTTTCCTGGTTTTTTGCCATCAACGAGTTTAATGGTCCGTCAGCCGGGAACACCTATGAAGAAGCGGCTCTGCAGGGTATTTCGGAGGTGGTGGAGCGTCATGTCTGCGCCCTCATCAACCATGAAAAGATACAAACGCCGACCATAGATCCTGCCTCGGTTCAGGATCCGGTGGCAAGGGAGCTGCTTGAAAAATTTGCCAGAAACAACATAGAACTTTATCTCAATGACTTTAGTCTTGATACCGGTATCAGCACAGTAGCGGCACTGGCTATTGACAGGAATTCTTTTCCTGAAAGAAGTGAGATCGTTTTTACCGCCGGCACCACCCCTGATCCTGAAAAGGCCCTGATTCGGGCAGTAACTGAAGTGGCGCAACTTGCGGGAGACTTTAACAGTGGCTCAAATTATGTGGCCTCCGGTCTGCCCAAGCCCCTGACCATGGAGGATGTTCGTTATGTGACTGATTCCGGACTCCGAACCACCATAAAGCAGATGCATTCTCTGGCCGACCATAATATTAAAACAGAGGTGGAGAACTGTGTTGCCGCCCTGGCCAAGCGCGATATGGAGGTCTTCATGCTGGATGCCACCCATCCCCAATTGCAGATTCCCGCTATTTATACAATTATTCCTGGTGCCCATTTTCGTGAGCGCTCCATGATTCAGGATGTGGGGCTCTTTGCCGCCAAACTTCTGGTTGAGCTGGTTGATGATACCAGTCACCTTGAACAGAAGCTGGCACGCATGGAGCAGTTGATCCCGGACGCCTATTACCTGGCCTTTTATCGAGGACGTAATCTCTATAATAATGGCCAGTCAGAATCGGCTCTTGCTGCCTTTGATCGGGCTCTGTCTTTATTCCCTGAGCAGGAGGACCTGCCCTATATTTATTCCTATAAGGGGCATTGTCTGAAAGATCTCGGCCGTTATGATGAGGCTATAGAAACTCTGGATCTGGGTAGGGTCGAGGATGATGAACGGCCTGATCTGCATAATATGCTCGGTGTCTGTTACTTTAAAATAGAAAACTACAACCAGGCCATTGTCCATTTCCATCGGGCCGTTGAGCTGAATCCTGCTTCGGCCATGGATTACGCAAATTTGGGCGTGAATTATCGAAAAATCGGTAAACGGGATGAGGCGATTCATTTTTTCACCTTGGCCCTTTCTCTCGATGCTTCCATTGATTTTGCTAAGGCGCAACTTGCTGAGCTGATTGTGCAAGGATAAAGCAGATTGATTTTAAAAGTTTATTTGTGAGGTTTTTTTGGCAGCACCAGCGACATTTAAACAGATGAATCCGGCAAAAATCCTGATTCGATCCACTAATTGGATAGGGGACGCAGTCATGACCACGCCGGCCGTCCATACCATCAGGGAAAATTTCCCCAATGCGGAAATCACCATGCTGGCCATGCCCTGGGTGGCGGACATCTTTCGACTGAGTCCGGATGTGGATCAAGTTCTGGTCTATGACAAAAAGGACCTCTATCCAGGCCGGGTAAAAGGGGTGCTGAAGCTGGCCAATCATTTGAAGCAGTATCGGTTTGATGCCGCAATTCTGCTGCAGAATGCCTTTGAGGCCGCATTCCTAGTGTGGATGGCAGGTATTCCCTTGCGAGCTGGTTACAAACGCGATGGCCGAGGTTTTCTCCTGACCCATGGGGTTGCGCTGACTCCGGAAATTCGTACCAGGCATCAGGTCCATTATTATCAGATGATGTTGGCGGGCTTGGGACTTGATCTCGGGCCGGACAAGTTGCGTCTTCCCCTGTCTGATGAATTAATCGGCTGGGCCAGGGGGTATATCGAATGTCTGAAGGGCCAGGGACCATTTTCCACTCAAGACGGGGTGGCTCACCATGAGGGGATATCCTCAACTGAAAACAGGGATGCGAGCGAGAGAACTATCCCGGTGATCGGTTTCAACCCAGGGGCTGCTTATGGCCCGGCAAAACGCTGGCCGGCGGAGAAATTCGGTCATGTGGCCGCATTCATTGCCCACCATAATGGGGAGAGTGGTTGTCTTATCCTGGTCTTTGGCACCAAGGAGGA
>JAQVER010000150.1 GCA_028697885.1 Desulfocapsaceae bacterium | reverse complement strand
CGAAGGTCATGTTCAGCGCCGTGCCGATGGCAAAGGCGCGGCTGAAGTCGGCAGGGGCATGGTCGTGCCCGTGGTGGTTGTGATTATGCGCCATCAAAAATCACCCGCAGTGAAAGTTTATCAGGTATGAAACTTATTCCAGCGTGAATCCTTTGTTGAACAAGACCAGGCATGCATCAACAACTTCAGGGTCATAACGGCGGCCTCTGTATTCTTTTATCTCCTCCAGGGCCGGGGTGATCCCGTTGGCTGGCCGGTAAGGCCGATATGAGGACATCGCCTCAACGACATCGGCCACCGTCAGGATTCTCGCCTCCAGAAGTATTGCATCATCCGCAAGTCCCGACGGGTAACCAGTACCGTCCCTCCGCTCGTGGTGTTGCTGAACAATGCGGGCAATAGGCCAGGGGAACTCTATCCCAGCCAGTATTTCATAGCCTGCCTGGGAATGGGTTTTGATGAGATCCATCTCGATTGCCGACAGCTGCCCCGGTTTGCTGAGAATCTCGGCCGGGACGGAGAGTTTGCCGATGTCGTGAACGCTGGCAGCCGTGTGAATACCGTTGATTTGTTCCACTGACAGGCCCATTTCGCCAGCGATGGCGCTCGCCAACCGGGCAACCCGCTGCTGGTGTCCGGCGGTGTAGGGATCTCTCTTTTCCACTGCCGAGGCCAAGGCATGGATCATTTCGTCGAACAGCCTCCGCGACTTCTGCAGGCTCTCACGCAGCGCTTCTTCCATCCGTTTGCGTTCACTGACATCGGCCACCACCGCCATGAGCCCGACAATAACCCCGGACTTGTCCCGGAGGGGGGCCGTGGACACACTGATATCAATAAGCGAGCAGTCTTTCTTACGAACACGCAGTTCCTTGCCGGTGTAAATCTCTCCGGCCAGGGCGCGATCCCGCAACTGTCGAAATTCTTCTCCCTGCCCCTCTGGAACGATGGGGTTTTTGTGCCCTATGACTTCCTGTTCGTTCCAGCCGAACAGGCGCTCGGCAGCCTGGTTCCAGACGAGAACTGAAGCTTGCCGGTCAACGGCAAAGATAGCCAGCGGTGATCCCTGGACCAGCGACCATAGGGGATGGAGACCAATCTGCTCCGCGGTCATCCGCGGTGTTTTTCCGGTAGTTTCTTGGTGCATACCGGTCTATTTGTTGTTAGCCAACCACTCGAAGGCCAGCATTGAACTTGCCATTGCCGATGCTGACTTGGCAAACCGGGAGACCGCGAAGGCTTCAATGATTTCCTCAGTGCTGGCACCGGCTTTTTTGGCATGTTTGACGTTATTAAGAATACAGGGCGGTGAATCAAGGGCGATGCCAACTGACATGGCGAGCAAGGCCTTGTACTTTTGAGGAATTGCCTCTCCGCTGAAAGCGGATTGCCGTTCAGATACAAGCCGCATCACCTGCCCCTCGTCAAGCTGGCCCAACAGTTCAATTGGTCTAGGTACTTCACCATTTTCTTTTTTGATGTTCTCCATCAATTCATTGAAATTCATAATCAAATCTCCCTTTAGTCTTGTTGTTCTATTTCTTTCCGTTGTCTCCGTAAGTTAAAACTATAAATAATACTTGTTGATGCGATCTCTCATCCATGATGCCCTTGGGCTCAAGGTTTTATGCGTCTTTTTTCTCCACGCTGTAGGCGAACATCGGGATGTAGATCAGGGTCAGGATGGTGCCGATGATCAGCCCGCCGATGGCGACGTCGGCCAGAGGCGACAGCTTTTCCAGACCCACGGCCCATTCAAAGGCAATCGGGATCATGCCGGCGATGGTGCCGAAGGCGGTCATCAGTACCGGCCGGAAACGCACACGCACCGATTCTATTGCCGACTCAAAGGGCGACTCACCACGCCTGCGGTGCTGCTGGTAGAAATCGATCAGCAGTACCGAGTTCTTGATGATGATGCCGAAGAGCAGCATGATTCCGACCATGCTCGGCATGCAGCTCGGCTTGTTGAAGGCGAGCATGCCCCAGGAGGCGCCGATCAGAGACAGTGGCAGCACCAGGACCATGACGATGGCCATGCGCGTTGACTGGTAGATGGCCACCAGACAGAGGAACAGAAGCACAACGCCGATGCCGATGGCCCTGATGATGCGGGTAAAACTGTCCTGCATCTGAAAGCTGTCACCCTGCTGGTCTATCCGGACGCCGGTGATCCCCGCCTTTTTTACTGCCATTACGGTGTCGGCAGTCATGATCGAGATGGGCCGGGTGCGGCGGTAGCCGGAGACATCAACCGAGTAGAGCATCTGGTTGCGCTCGATCTTGCTGGCAGTGAAATCGTAGGAGATTGTCGCCAGTGAGGCAAGGGGTACCGGCCCCTTGGCGGTCTGGATGGGGATGAGTTTGAGATTTTCCAGATTATCGTCAAAACCATGATTGAAATAGAGCCGGACGAACTGGGTGTCCATGGAGACTAGGTTGCCGCTCAGGGCTACCGGGATACCGGCCAGGGGTAACTGGGCAGCGATGGCAGCCGGGGTCATTCCATAATCCAGGGCCCGATTGGTGTCGATATCCAGCCGCGCCTCGGTGAAGTCGTTGTCCCAGCTGGTGTTCACCGAAGTAAAGCCTTTGACCCCTGCCATGGCTGCAGCCGCTTTTTTCGCCGCCGCCGGCAGGAGGTGGTAATCTTCGGCATATAACCGGGTATCCACCGGCGCCTTGATGGAGCTCATGGGGGTCGCTCCGAAATCAAAGACATCAACTGCCTTGACATTGCGCAGGGCCATGAGTTTTTCGCGGATCTCGTCTTCGATCTGCCAGATATTCTTTTTGCGTTCAAAGCGGTTGATACAGTTGATGGTCATCTTCGCCTCGGTTGGCAGCGAGCCGGAGCCAAGGGAGAGCACCCCCGGTTCTGAACCGAAGGTGACGGAACTCATCGTTACTTCGGGCCTGGCATGCAGCCAGATGAGAAAAGGAGCCAGCCGCTGTTCTGCCGTCTCTGTCGTTTCGTTGGATGAAAACTTCAGCTGGACCTTGATGATCCCTGTATCCATGGGGGGCATCAGGTCTTTGCCGATGACCGGCATGATATTTTTCACACTGAGCGCCAGGACCACAATTACTCCCAGAGTCATCAATACTCGCCGCAGCACTGACCGGCCACCGGCGGAAAATTTAAGGATGGCGACATAGGGACCGATCAGGCGGCCGAAGCTTTTTTCATAGAACTTCTCCAGCCAGAGCTCCATTCTCATCTTGGAGTGGCCCTTGCGGTAGAGGAAGAAACAGATGCTGGGGATGAAGGTGATGGAGAGAAAATAGGAGACCAGCAGGGCGATGATCAGGGTGGAGATCAGATGTCTGAAAATCTGCTGGGGAAAATCGCCGACAAAAAGAAAGGGGAACATGATGGCGATGGTCGCCACTGTACCGGCGAAGACCGGTCCTACCACTTCCTTGGTGCCTTGGATGATGGCTGTTTCCAGCCCCTGCTTCATCTCCTTGAGGTGGCGCTCGATATTTTCAAGTACCACCACCGCATCGTCTACCAGCATGCCGAGGGCCAGGATGATGGCGGTATAGACTACAATGTTAAGGTCGCCACCCATGAGCCAGCGGATGGCGATGGTGCCGAAAAAGACCATGGGGATCGAGACCAGGGCGGCGATGATCGCCTTGAAATTGCCCAGAAAGAGCAGGATTACCAGCAGGGTGAAGATGATGGCATCGCGCAGGGCCTCCAGCATGTTTTTGTTGGCGGTCTCGATCAGGATGCGCTGGGTGTCGGCAAGTTGAAAGTCGATATTGCGGTAACGGCTTTTTAGTCTTTCGATCTCGGCCCGGCCCGCCTTGGAGGTGTCGAGCACCGAGCCGCCCGGCGCCCGTTGGATGGCGACGGCGATGGCGGGCTGGCCGTTGCCGAGATAGCCGGAGAAGCGGATCTGGTGGCTCCAGTCGATGGTGGCGATATCGCCTAAGGTTACATTGGGGGCAACGGGCAGCAGGCGCAGTTCCTCCACCCGGTCTCGTTCACCGTAGAAGGTGAGGGTGGAGAAGGAGTCAGCCCCCTTGGCAAAGCCCACTGGCACGTCACGATTAAGGGCAGAAATAGTGGCGGCGATTTTGTTGAGGACAACGCCCTGGGCCTTGGCCTTGAAGGGGTCGACCCGGATGGTGATGGCGGACTGATAACCGCCGAAGACCTCGACATTACCGATGGCCGGGTTTCTGAGCAGAGCCGGCTTGATGTCGCTGTCGACGATCTTCCGGATCTCCTCCACGGTCAGCCCATTGCCTTTCGGAGTCAGGGCGAAGACATCCACCGGCAGGGTGAAGGCGCCGGTGGTGTAGATGGAGGGGTTGGTGCCGGCGGGCAGCTTGCCCCGCACCTTGTTGATGGCGTTGTTCACGTCCACTGCTGCCGGGTCGAGCCCCTTCTCGTACTCGAACTCGGCGCTGACAATGGACATGCCGGCGATATTGGTGGAGCTGACCTGACGGATCAGGGCCAGAGAGGAAAGCTCCATCTCGATGGGCTTACTCACCGTAGCGGCCACTACATTGGGGGTGCCTCCCGGCACCTGGGTCATGACGATAACCGTCGGCCGGTCGGAGGCGGGTAAAAGGTT